>JAOUOK010000456.1 GCA_029880425.1 Gammaproteobacteria bacterium | reverse complement strand
TCACCATTGACATCATGGACACTGCAAAAGAAGTGGACGTGGTTATCTTGTTGTCAGGTGATGGTGATTTTGATTTACTGTTAAAAAAAATCACGCACGACTACGATGTAACGGCAGAGGTGTATGGCGTAGCAGAATTTTCCGCAAATTCCCTTATTAAGGCCGCGAGTGTTTACCATCCCATTGGAAAAGACTTATTACAATAATCAATCTTCTGTTAAATCAGGAAAAATATGGTCAATTTAAAATTTAAATCGACCATTACATTTTTCAATCAAAACCATCAGATCTTTTCGTTTTTCATCTCTCCCTTTCACGTGTAAATAGCATTTTTATTCAAACTTACTGATGTTTTATGGCAACAGGAGTTTTTTAATTAATCACTATTTTTGTGGAGTACACAAACAATGCTATATCCTGCAATTTATGGTCAAAACCCAATGTTCCCAAAAGCGACAGATTTTGAAGTAGTTTTAAAAAACGAAATGGCTGGAAAAGGTGTGATTTGCTACCGCGCATTTAAACGTAGCGAGGTTATTGCTCATATATCGGGAGATGTTGTAAACGAAATTCGTCAGCATACTCTCCAAATTTCTACAGATAAACATTTATATGATCCTCACTTCTCGGGATATTTTTTGCATTCTTGCGCGCCAAATATTTCTTTAGATATGGATAAGTTAACAGTGACAGCATTGAAAGATATTCCGGCAAATAGTTTTCTCTATATGGATTATGCAGAAACAGAAGACTATTTATTTAAGCAGTTTCCATGCTCTTGTGGTTCACATAATTGTCGTGGCTGGATAACAGGTAAAAATGAAAGATTACCTGTATTATCTGAATCTGTTTTACATGCTGTAAATTCATAAATTTTCGATGTCTCATAAAGACCCAAATGTCTGGTGGCAAAGATCTGATCTTTGTTACCAGGATTATGAGCTTTGTTTTGCAGGTCATTCCGTACAACAACTTGCAGAGCAATTTGGTACCCCAACTTTTCTTTACTCGACTTCACGGGTAAAAGAAAACCTGTTACGTATACGGACGGCTCTGAATAATGCAGGCTTAGAAAGGCGTTCGTCAATTTATTATGCCATGAAGGCCAATCGTTTTGCGCCATTATTAAATTTTATCAAGCAAACTGGACTTTGTGGTATTGATGCTTGTTCACCTAATGAAGTAAAGCATGCAATAAGCTGTGGCTTTTCCCCATCCGAGATTTCTTTTACTACCACCAGCCTGTCTGCAAAAGACTATGCAGAGCTTGCACGCTATGACGGTTTATTTATGGACTGTGACACCCTCCATTCGATCAGAAGCTGGGGCAAACTTAAACCCGGCAGCGAAATTGGAATACGGATTAATCCTGCAGTAGGTATTGGTCGGGCATGTAATGATAAGCTTCAGTACGCAGGCTGCAACACTACAAAATTTGGTATTTACCGTGAACAATTTGATCAAGCATTAACACTTGCAGCCAAGTACAATCTTATTGTTCGAAAAATCCATTTCCACACGGGATGCGGCTACCTTACACCTGAACTTGAACAGCTTGATCATGTTATTAATGAATGTATGAAATTTGTAGATGCAGCACCCGATGTCAGGCGGGTAAATATTGGCGGTGGCCTTGGTGTACCTCATCTTGAAAATGACCAGCCACTAAATCTTGAGTTATGGTCAGAGGTATTAAGTAAACATTTTGCACAACGAAATCTACATATTGAAGTCGAACCCGGTGACTATGTCTGCAAAGATGCCGGCTTATTATTAGTCAGTAAAACATATGTTGAGCTAAAGAAAGATACCCTTTTTGTTGGTGTGGATGCGGGCTTCAATATCGCACCCGAACCAGCGTATTATGGTTTACCTTTTCAGCCTGTACCACTCGTTACAGATGACAGTGCTTTAATGCCTATGACAGTAGTTGGCAATATTAACGAGGCATTAGATATATGGTATGAAAATGCTTTACTACCTAACCTTGAACAACATGACTACCTTGCAATAATCAATACAGGCGCGTATTCAAGTTCAATGGCCTCAAACCACTGTATGCGTGGAGAGTTCAACGAGTTTTTAATTGAGTAATGCAAACTGTATAGCGCTAGTGTTATAAAAAGCACTGGCGCCCTTGCAATACGATCATACAATTTTACTTGCCGTGTATATGGTGTCCAGTTAATAAGAAATGTTGCCAATGCCTATGCCATCGCGCGTA
>JAOUOK010000455.1 GCA_029880425.1 Gammaproteobacteria bacterium | reverse complement strand
TCTAATTTTTTATTAAATTGCTGAACCATGCCCCAATCGCCAACATTGGCTATACCGGGTAATGACGTAAACAGGAAGGAGAAAAATAGAGTAATAGCAGTTAATGATTTATTTCTCGGGGCAAATAATCTCATAAGTTGTTTCCCTTGGTATTTTTTCTAATTTATTAATTTAAATTGCCAGACCTCGAATTTAGTTTTTTTATGAAGTTTTTATTTTATTTTTAGGTCTTAAAACAAGCTTAGTATAAAGATGAGAAACAAAGAGAATTGCAGTGAATTTTATTTATTGCCTTTTGCATTTTGCACCCAATGGCCGGATTTACCGCCTTTTTTCTCGATTAGGCGAATATTGTTCATGACCATGCCACGATCAACAGCCTTACACATGTCATAAATGGTGAGTAATGCTACCTGGATAGCGGTCAATGCTTCCATTTCAACACCGGTTTGGCCCCGTGTTTCAACCCGGCATTGGGCAAAAATACAGTTATTGCTGGTATCAGGTGTAAAGTCGATATCAACATGGGTCAGGGCAAGCGGGTGGCAAAGTGGAATTAAATCGGCTGTTTTTTTTGCTGCCATAATGCCTGCAATACGGGCAATACCCAGCACGTCGCCCTTTTTATGATCACCTTGAAGAATTTTAGCCAGGGTATCACTTTTCATACTGATTTGGCCTGCACAAATTGCAACACGGTGAGTTTGATCTTTTTCTCCAACATCAACCATGTGAGCTTCACCACGGCTGTTAAAATGCGTTAATTCCGACATGCTAGTCCTTAAATATCAATAGGTTATGAATGTTATCGTTGGTTCATACAAGAGTTAAATCATGATAGGCTTGCAGGCTGAAATACGCAAACAAGAGAACACGATTTTTATGACTGATGCTGTTATTAACATTAAATTTTTTGCCAGCCTGCGCGAACAGGTGGGGCTGGCCGATGTTCAAATTAGTAAAGCAGGCGTGAGTACCGTGATGGATGCCTGGAACAGGGCAACAGAAAACAGGGACATGCCTGAGAATACCCTGATGGCGGTCAATATGGATTATGTTTCAGCTGAGCATACGGTCAAGGTTGGGGACGAGGTGGCATTCTTTCCTCCCGTGACAGGTGGCTAAGCGTGCATATCGAGATTAAAGATAAACCTTTCGAGCCTTACCAGTACTTACTGGAATACCAGGACGAGACAGGATTTGCCGGAAAATATGGCGCCACGGCTGTTTTTGTCGGCAGCATGCGTGAATTTAACCAGGGTGAAGATGTCTCAGCCATGACGCTGGAGCATTATCCCGGCATGACTGAAAAATACCTGCAAAAAATCTCTGAAGAAGCGGCAACCCAGTGGAATATTCTTGATTCACTCATTGTGCACAGAGTGGGTGAGATGTTACCCAATGATCCTATTGTACTGGTGGCTGTCTGGTCAGCCCATCGCGCTGCTGCCTTTGATGCCAGCCGTTACCTGATGGAAGAACTTAAATCGCGAGCCCCGTTTTGGAAAAAAGAAAGCCTCACTGATAAAACTCGCTGGGTAGAAAAAAATACCTGATTTAAAAAACTTTATCCACATAGGGCTCAGAGTGACACAGAGGATAAATATTTTTTGTTGATACATGCTGGAGTGGAGATTGGAATTCAGCTTAATTCAGCAGTTAATCTTAAAACTATTCTTTTCTCTGTGAATCTCTGTGGTTTAATTATTTTGGTTCTAGCTGTGCTTTGTAACCGGGGTTTTATTGATTTGCAGTTCATCGTCGACCGGCACATCACAAATCTCGAATTCCATTGTCGCTAAATTTGCCATGATATAAGTCGGTGCTGCACCCACGCCGCCCACGGTACCGGGATTAACGTAAAGCGTGGTTGAATTTTTTATATTCTTAATATCACGTACACTGGCCTTGTGATCATGCCCGCAGCAGACAATATCCCAGTCACCGGTCGTCGCCATGGCTACTGCATAATGAGGATAATGCACCATGAAAATCTTCTTACCCGCCAGCTCAATACCTGCATCCTGCCCGTAATACTGGATTACGCTGTCGGCATGCTGTGACAGGCGTGAGAGGCTGAACATATCACCAGTATTGTTCCCGTGAATAACATGTACCGGTAAACCGATAGGATTAAGTATTCTAAGTGTAGTCGGAGCAACAACATCGCCACAATGGATAACAGATTCAGCACCACGTTCCTTGGCATCTTTAACAGCAGCGGCAAGT
>JAOUOK010000042.1 GCA_029880425.1 Gammaproteobacteria bacterium | reverse complement strand
AAATGATCAATAAACCGGCAGCTGTTTTCACATCGACCTCCAGCCTGCATGGTGGCCAGGAAAGCACCTTGCTATCCATGATGTTGCCATTACTGCACCATGGTATGCAGATTATCGGCATCCCGTACTCTGAAACAACACTGTTAAAAACCAAAACAGGTGGTACACCTTATGGTGCCAGCCATATATCCGGTATTGATAGTGATTTACCGTTAAGTGATGATGAAAAAGCATTATGCCAGGCGCTGGGTAAACGTTTATCCTTAGCGGCCCTCGCACAACTCAATGCCAACCTGATTCGAACTGATATTTAAATATCTAAAATAGAAGCAAAATATTTATGTTACTGAATTTTTCACCGCGATTTATGACGCCAAAGATATCTCTTTATTTGACATTAAGTGGCTACTTTGCCCTGCTGTTATTGCTTATCATTTGGCACGGTTTTATGTACCCTGCTGCCAGCCAACCCTGGCTAATTCTAGCCTTCATTATTACCCCGTTACTTTTGCCACTAAATGGCTTGCTCAAGGAAAAACCATATACCTATGCCTGGACCAGCTTTGTTATTATGCTTTACTTTATGCACGGTGTAGTAGAAGTATGGGCAAATGCGAATGAACGAATTTACGCAGTACTTGAAGTTTATTTAACAGTCCAGGTTTATATTGGAGCTATTTACTATGCTCGCCTACAAGGCCGTGCATTAAAAAATTCAGACAAGGATAACACAGAAAAATAATGTAAATTCACCTTCCTATAACAACATCTACAAATACTAATATTCATAACCTTCATCACTATTGATTATAATAAAACACATATATGCTATCTTGAGCAGTGAGAACTGCTTTAGGATTCTGATTAAAGGATATAATTATGAAAATAAAACCCTATATTAGTATTATTTTTTTATTTTTTATTTTTAGTTTTCAGGCAACAGCTGAAACAAAACTACATATTACTACAGGCTTTACCCCACCCGTTTCAGATTTCTACCGCAATATCTTAAAGGAAGTCGATAAACGCATGCCTGAGCTATCCATAAGCTTTGAAGTTTTACCTGCTGAACGTTCATTAATATTAAGCAACCAGGGGGTGAATGATGGTGAATGCTGCCGAATCCCGCTCATTATTACACGTCAATATAAAAATCTTATCCCGGTTAATCATAGTTTTTTTTCTGCCCGCTTTAGCGCTTTTGCCAAGAAAAACAGAAAGCCGATAGAAAAGTTTTCT
The DNA here is from genome assembly GCA_029880425.1 of Gammaproteobacteria bacterium. Taxonomy (GTDB): domain Bacteria; phylum Pseudomonadota; class Gammaproteobacteria; order UBA6429; family Thiohalophilaceae; genus JAGLTQ01. Next base: position 7,630 of record JAOUOK010000042.1, on the reverse strand, counting down.
GAGCTAAAACCATACTCAGTTGGCTCAGTAGAAGGCTGGAAAATTGCCGTGAACAAGGTAAAAGAAGTGGAGCCCGCTGAGACACATATAGTTACCACGCCGGAGCAAATGTTCCAGATGCTTGATAAAGACAGAATAGATTATGGAATCGTGGGTTACCTCAGTGGTTTAAAGAGTATTTCTAACCTTAAAATCAAGGGAATCAGGGCCATTGATCCACCTTTAATAGAGAAACCCCTATATATAATGTTACACATAAAACATAAAAATCTTATTCCAGAATTTAACAAGGTTATTTTGAATATGAAAAATGATGGAACAATAAACCTCTTATATAACCAGTTATTAAAATCCCTATAAGTTCATTTAACAGGCTACCGTTTTGAAACGTCTAAAAAGTAAAATATCTAGAATACTGGTTATCTATATTGTACTTTTTAGTTCCGCAATCACCCTTATCCTTACCGCTATACAGTTAAACCTTGATTACAAGAACGGTCTAACTTTTCTCCAGCAGAGAATTAACCAGATAAAACTAACAAACACTGATTCAATTAAACAAGCTTTATGGACACTTGATAACTCATCGATACAAATCCAGCTTGATGGCATGAGTCGTATTAATGATGTTATTTTTGTCAACGTTACCGATCAAAATAATCAAGTCATTGCACAATCGGGAAAAATTAATACTAAAAACATTATTACTTCTAAAATAACCTTGTCCAAAGAATACCGGGGTAAAGATACTTTCCTTGGTACTTTAACCGTCATTGTCACCAAGGAAAATCTTTACCAACAATTAATTGATACTGTCATTGTTATCCTTATATCCCAGGCAATCAAAACTTTCCTGGTGAGCCTGTTTGTGCTTATCATCTTTTATTACCTGGTTACACGACACCTGGAAAAAATTGCACGCCATTCCGACAAGCTTGAAATATCAACCAAAGCTGAGCCACTTGTATTAAACCGGACCCGGTTTCATAAGTATCATGATGATGAGCTAAAGCATGTCGTTGATTCTATTAACCGGATGTCAAATAACATCTATGAATCATATTCAAAGATGATCGATAATCAAATCGAACTAGCCGAACGGGAAGCAAAATTCAGTGCGATATTTGATTCAATTTCTGATGCGGTTGTCATTGTTGATAATAATATGCAAATAGTGCAGCTAAACCCGGCTTTTATCGAACAATTTGGCTATACCTTTGATGAGCTAAAAGGTCAGACAACCCGGTTACTCTTTGCCCATCCTGAAGATTATACCAGGCATGGTAAAAATCGTTATGAACCGGACACTCAGCCTGGTTCACGCGCTGTGACCTCAATTTATAACACTGATTACCGAAGAAAAGATGGTTCAACATTTCCAGGTGAAACTCTTGGTGGCGCAATTAAGTTAACCGCTGGTTCACTTCGTGGCTACATTGCTATTATCCGGGATACAACAGAACGAGTAAAAGCAAAAAACGAAGAGCAACTGCTGCAACAACAATTACAACAGTCACAAAAGCTTGAATCAATTGGCCAGCTAACCGGGGGCATTGCACATGATTTTAACAATATCCTGGCAAGTATCCTTGGTTATTCAGAACTCACCATGATGCAGCTGAGTAAGTATAATGATAAAGATTTAGATAATTATGTTGAACAAATCCAGCTTGCTGGTGAACGTGCCCGTGACCTGGTTGCACAAATGTTATCATTTAGCCGCAGCACTCCTGGTGAACCACAACAAGTAAAGCTCCCTGAACTCATTCACGAAGTCGTTACCCTGCTGCGACCCGCGATTCCTTCCAGCATTAAACTGTTAACCGAAATAGATGAAAAAGTCCCAATGGTACTGATGGATATTACACAAATGCATCAGGTTATCATGAACTTATGTATTAACGCCCGTGACGCCATAGTAAATGATGGCACCCTTACAATTAAACTCAGCTATGATAAGAATGTTGATTCTATATGTACCTCTTGCAAGGACATTTTGCACGGTGAGTTTGTAAAACTCACTATTCAGGATACTGGCAGCGGTATTAAACCCGAATTAACTGATTCAATATTTGAACCCTTCATGAGTACAAAGGGTGTAGGCAAAGGAACTGGAATGGGCCTGTCTGTTGTTCATGGCATACTGCATAAACATCATTCACATATCATCGTTGAATCAGAAATTAACCTGGGCAGCAGTTTTCATATACTGATACCACCTTTTAATGCAAGTACAGAAAATAACAAACCCGATGATATAAAAGAAAAAATCACTGTCGATGATGGCAAGCAAAAAAATATTCTTGTAGTGGATGATGAAGAATCGATTGCAGTTTTCCTGAAAAGCCTGCTTACCACGTATAACTACCGTGTAACTTATACCACTAGTAGTAAAGATGCAGTAAAACTTTTTACCACATCACCCAACGATTTTGACTTAATTATTACCGATCAAACTATGCCAGAATTGAGTGGAACAGAAATGATTAAACAAATTTTTGATATTAAGCCTGATATTCCTGTAATTTTGTGTAGTGGCTATAGTGAAAATATTAATATGGATTCAGCACTTGAAATGGGATGTGCAACATACCTGGAAAAACCGGTTAAAGGAAAAACACTGCTCAAGACATTACACGAAATATTAAGTAATAAATAACATTCAAAGATAGTTTTTTATAAACGGGATAGTCAGTTTTCGTTTTTCTATCATAGAAGCTTTATCAAGCTCCTCAAATAACATAAAAAGACTATTCATATCCCTTGTACTACGTTTTAATAGGTACTTAACTGCCTCATCTGATAATTCCAGTCCCCTGTTCTTCGCCCGTTGCTGCAGTGCATATTGTTTTCCTTTATCACTGAGTACGGTTAACTGAAAAACAGGTCCCCAGGTTAAACGGGACTTCAGATCTGCCAGCTTTATATTTAACGAGGCCAATGGCTTTGATGAAGATACCAGCATATATCCACCTCGCTCCCTGACACGGTTATATAAGTTAAATAAAGCCAATTCCCAGGACTCATCGCCGACGACGTGACAAATATCATCCAGGGTGATAAGAGACATATTTTCCAGCCCATCAAGCATGGCTGGGACTAAACCTTCTTCTGCCAGTGGCAGATAGACCACGGGCTGGCCTTTTTTGCCACTTTCATGGCAGGCAGCCTGTAACAGGTGAGTTTTACCTGTACCAGCTTCACCAAATAAAAAGATATAGGGATCTTGCTGGTTTTGCAGGTTATAGACAACTTGCCTGTTGTCATCGGCAAAGTAATTATCAAAGGTAGTATCATCACGCAGACGAATACCCAGTGTCAGTTGCTGGCTCATGCTATTAATTATTCTGCGTAAAGTTCACTTTGTTTATAATGTTCATGCATATGACGTAATACAACAGCAATGACTGCCGCTAGCGGTAATGCTAACAGGATTCCAACAAAACCAAATAGCTGACCACCTGCGAGCACTGCAAAAATTACCGCGACGGGATGTAAGCCAATTTTATCCCCAACTAACATTGGTGTAAGTAACATTCCTTCTAACATCTGTCCTACCATGAAAACGATAGCGACATAAAATACCGGAACAATATCCTGAAACTGCATTAACGCAGCGATACTGGCAACAACAATACCGACAATAAAACCCAGGTACGGAACAAAACTAACCATCCCCGATAAAACACCAATCAACAGTGCAGTATCAATTCCTACGAGCATTAAACCCACGGTATATACTGCAGATAAAACAATCATCACCAGCATTTGCCCGCGAAAAAATGCCCCAAGAACTTCATCTGATTCTTTTACAATAGTAACAATGTTTTTTTCATTTTTACGCGGAATAAGGGCATGTACTTTTGCCACCAATACATCCCAGTCGCGTAACAGGTAAAATGTTACAACCAGCATCAGTAAAAAGTTTGCAATCCACCCTGCTAAAATTAAACCTGAACGTGAAATAGAGCCGACAATATTTGCTGCTATTCCCCCTGCGGCTTTCCAGTATTCTGCCAAAGACTGCTTAAGCATATTCATATCAATTAAACTGAGATCAATACCGAATCGTTCTTTTAAAAAAGGAAAAAGAAAATACTGAGCACGATCAATATAGAGAGGTAATTTCTCTGCCAGAATAACAACCTGTTGTTCAACTAGTGGCAATACAATTAGCAGCAATAATAAAGCAATAACTGATAAGGTTAAGAAAACGATGCTGACTGCCAGTGTACGTGGCATTTTTGTTTCAAGTTTATCAACCAGTGGATCAGCAATATAAGCCAGTATAGCCGCTGATATAAAAGGCATAAGAATCGGTGCGAGTAAATAAATTAATACCGAGACTATAACGAATAGTGCCAGCCAGATTCCTTTATTTTCTTCAAGCATACCTTAGTTATCCTCTTTCCCTTTTAAAATTCGCCAGCTGCGTCTGCCCCATTCATTAATATAAGCATAACCACTTAACAGTGTTGTAACAGTAACTATCCATATAAAACTATCCGTTATTAATGAATTAATATTTATTACCTGCGACAACATAACTAACAGCACAAGCCCTATTTGTACTGCTGTATTGAGTTTACTGATAAATAAGGGTTTAAGTTTTGCCTCACCAATTAGCCGGCGGTATAACAATGTACCAATAACAATAATCAAATCCCGGCCAATGACCAGTGCAACCAGCCAGAAGGGAAGTAATTCATACCAGCCTAATAAAAGATAGGCTGTTAACATCATGAGCTTATCACCCATGGGATCCAGTATTACTCCAAGCTTTGTTTCCCAGTGATAACGCCGGGCCAGGAAACCATCCAGTCCATCGGATAAACCTCCAACTAAAAACAAGATTAATGCCGTTAAATAATTTTGATTCCACAAACAAAAGGCAATCGGTATCACCATAATGATACGGATAATACTAATTAGATTCGGGATATCTCTTTTATTCACGGTACCAATTTATAAACAAGATCTACTTTGTCTTGTTCAGGTTTATCCTCAACGGTTTCTGTGCGAACAACGGGATCATTGATTTCAGAAACAAGCACATGACCAAGAGCAATAGCCTGTGAAACACCAAGTCGACCATTCCGTGTTTTAATTTTAAATATAACGTTATCAGTGTTTACCTGGTCAGCATCAATCTGGGTGACGACATTCAGGCCTTTAAGGTATTTAATCACACTATTATATTTTTTTAAGTTCGTGATATTTTTCACCTGTACCAGGATAGTATCACTTTCCTGGCTGGTATTAACCTGGGTAAAACGTATAGACAATTCCTCACCCGTTTTTGCTAACCCTTCATTCACCGCGCTATGCAAACTATCACTGTTATTAACTTCCCAGTCATGCCGTTGCCCGGCAGAATATAAACTCCAACGGGTATTCCAGGTTTTAGCAAAGCTCAGGTAAATACGCCCGACTAAAATGGCTTCTGTTTGATAACGCGAGGATGCAGCCAGGATAGTCTCCTCAAAATTACCCCATACATCGGTAACCTGTAGTTTTGACTGATCTGCTAAATCCATCAGCGGCAGACGAAAAGGTAACCCTTTTTTCTTAGCTTCTTGTTCAATATAACTGCGACTTTCATGAGCTGAACTATTGCTGATTAAAACACGTTGCTTTTGATCGTCAACCACTAACCAGACAAGTGTAGCGGGACGTGTTTTACCCCAAACAGGAAAGCCCTGGTTACGCAGCAATTTTGCTACCGCTTTTTTAGTAAAGCGTAACCAGAGTTTCTGGGTGTAAGGTTTAGCTCCTTCCGCTGCTTCTGGAATAACATCGCGTGAATTAAATTTTCGATAGCGAAATTGTTGAATAAACATCGTAGGTCGTGGCACCAATAACTTATCTTCTGCCAGGGCACTGGCTTCAGTACGTCCTGAAATTCTGGCTAATATCTCTTTTAAGGCTTCACGCACAACTAAATCACGTTCTTTACGATCCTGTCCTTCTACGGGCATTTCTACTTCGTATAAATGACGAACAATTTCCGCATTTGTGCTGGTAATTGGCAGAAAAGCCATGATTGACATAATAAATGCCATAAATACAAAATTCTTTGTACCGTTTATTCTTATTTTCATTCCATGCCTTTGAGTGAATTGTTAAACTACCGCTCCATTATAACAGTATTGATCCTAAATTCAGGAGTTACCCCACAAAGTAGTAATAACGGGGTAGTCACAAAGGGTAGTAAAAATATGGCTACAAATGAACCATCAAATAAGCAATCCCCTAACCCGTCACTCAGTTATGCCGATGCGGGTGTCGATATCGACGCGGGTAATAACCTGATAGAGCATATTAAACCACTTGCGGCCGCAACAAAACGTCCCGGTGTAATGGCTGGCCTCGGCGGTTTTGGTGCATTATTTGAGCTTCCGCTCGATCGCTACAAGGAACCGGTTCTCGTTTCCGGAACCGATGGTGTCGGCACCAAGCTGAAACTTGCTATGGATCTCAATAAGCATGACACCATTGGCATCGACCTGGTCGCCATGTGTGTCAATGACCTGATCGTTCAGGGTGCTGAACCACTGTTTTTCCTTGATTATTATGCCACCGGCAAACTTAATGTCGAGGCTGCAACGGATGTAGTCGCCGGTATTGCCGAAGGCTGTAAACAGTCAAATGCCGCCCTGATTGGTGGTGAAACTGCAGAAATGCCAGGGATGTACCAGGCAGATGACTATGATTTAGCCGGCTTCTGCGTTGGTGTAGTCGAAAAAAGTAAAATTATTGACGGCTCGAAAGTCAAAACAGGTGACGTTTTATTAGGTTTACCTTCAAGTGGCCCACATTCAAATGGCTATTCCCTGATCCGCAAAGTGATCGAGGTTGCCGGTGCAGATTTAACTGAACAATTTGATGGTGCGACACTGGGTGAACGTCTACTTGAACCCACCACCATCTACATTAAACCCCTGTTAGCATTACTCGCTGAAATCGAAGTTCACGCCATGTCGCACATTACAGGTGGTGGCTTACTGGAAAATATTCCGCGCGTCATGCCAGGTAATGCCTGTGCCGTGATTGATAAAACCAGCTGGCAACGTCCTGCTGTTTTTGACTGGTTACAGGAAAAAGGCAATATCGAAGATAACGAAATGTACCGTACCTTTAATAATGGTCTCGGCATGGTAGTAATTCTTGATGAGGCGGTGGCCGATAAAGCGGTTGATATCTTACAGCAAAATCAAATCCAGGCCGTGCGTATTGGCCACATTGAAGAAAAAGTTGGCGATATCGCTGTTCGCATTCAGTAATGAGCCAGGACGTGGTTACTCCCATACGCTTAGTTGTACTGATTTCGGGTAATGGCAGTAACCTGCAAGCCATTATCGATAATATCGAACAACATCACCTCCCCGCTGAAATTGTTGCCGTGATCAGTAACAGGGCCGATGCTTATGGCCTTGAGCGGGCGAAAAATGCCGGTATTGAAAACCGTGTTTTATCTCACCGCGACTACGCAGATCGCCAGCACTATGACCTGGCATTACAAAAGCTTATTGACGGATATCAGCCTGACTTGATTATTCTCGCCGGTTTCATGCGTATCCTCAGCAATAAATTTGTTAACCATTATTCACATAAAATGATGAACATTCAT
>JAOUOK010000454.1 GCA_029880425.1 Gammaproteobacteria bacterium | reverse complement strand
GATAAACCCAGCACTTGCCCGGTCTTCCCCACAGTCGACCGGGCTTTTTTAACTCTGGAATTTAAACAGCTTTTTATGTACCGCACCGATTAGCACGATTTCAAAAAAAAGAGGATCAACAGAGGCCCATTGTTGCAGTGTTCTAACGGGCCGCCCGGTGATTTGAGATAGCTCAGCGAGGCTTTTCAGCCCCGCCGCTTTGCACTTTTCAGATGTGGTCATTAGAATATTCTTTTAACAGCTTGTTTGCAGATCTTAAATTGGTTACTGCAATAATTTTTACTGTTTTCGGATGCTCTTTTAAAAGTTTTTTTGCTTTTGTTTTAATTTTACCTTTTAAAACATCAAGAGCTTTACTAGCTTCTATTTCCTCGCAAAATGGAGGGATAGCGCGTTTTGTGATGTATCGACCGCTGCCTGATGTCCAGTCTGAAGCCATTACAACGCCGCCCATTGATAGTAGCTGTAAAGTATTTTGATATTGCTGTTTCATTGTTTTATTCCTCTATTGTGTTTGTCTATGGTTATAATATAACGCAACAACCGCATATAAACAAGTAATTTAATGCAATATATACATTAAACCGACAAACGGTAGTGTTTTGGATGAATTGACAAAATCTATCAAGTAGACTATTCTGTTATAAGCCAATAATGGGTGTAACAATGTCTCAGATTGTGAATATTCCGCTGACCGCTGGCAGTTCAAGCCAAACGCCCAACAGAGTGGTTGTTCATGCTATCGCTGAATTTATCGATGGTGTTCCTGCTGTAGACTTCCTGCGTAGTATCGGATTGAGCGCCCATGCCTTTGTTACCTGTAGCGGTGTTATTATCCGCTCAAGAGAGGACACAAGGGGCGCATACCATGCCAAGGGTTATAATACCAACAGCTTAGGGATAGAGTTCCTAGTGCCCGGCAACCACGACTACGCTTCATTTAAAGACGCTATCAGATCACCTTACCTCACTGAAAACCAGTATGAATCAGGCCTTTGGCAGATAAAGGAATGGTTTAGCAAATGGTTAATTGGTGATATTTCCAGACATTCTACCCTTGATCCCACTCGAAAAACCGATCCAGGTGATGGGTTCCCGTGGGAAAGGCTTATAAAGGACATTCGAGCATGACTAAATCTCGTACAATCTGGTTTAATTACATTATGCTAATTACTGAATTCCTATGGGGATCGGTAGCTATGTTTCAAACGATACTTAGTGATAAAGCCTATGTAATTGTGTTTTTATTGCTTGGTATGATTCATACAGCCGGTGGTCATTACTGGCGAACTAAGACAACTCAGCCCCTGAGCGAACGCAAGATGGTGAAGAAATGAACGCTTTGAGATGGATAAAAGACAGTTTTGTATCAATATTGCTGGCAAGTGTCGGTATTCTGGCGGTGCTCTTGACGCATTTCAGGCATAAATCAAGACAGCTCAAAGATAAGGTAAAAGTAATAAACGCTAATCGAAAGGCTGAAAAACTGGCTATTAAGGGCATATTAGAAGAGGCTAAACGGCGAGAAGCAAAAGAAGCCGAAATTATGAGTGATGACTATGATCCGCGTGATTGGTTCAGTCGCAATAATCGTCCTTAGCGGATGCTGTACTCAGGGGGCGCATGTGCCGATCCCCCCTGTAAGTGAGCTTCCTAGAATTGAAGATCATGAGATAACTCGCGTTGGTAATACCGATTATTATAAGATGCACATAAACACATTCAGGAAGATTTCTATAACTCAAACTAGATTAAAGTCAGACAGGGATACCTATAAACAAATGTTGAAGGCTTTAACTAATGACAAAAATAACTGATATGGATATAACCGGACAAGCGGCATATAACATTGTACTAGGCTCTTTGACCGCGCTTAATACAGGCGTTTTAATAATAATAATTACCTTATCATCAGGTATCTTGGCAAAAATAGAATCTGATAATGCCGTACAAGACACTAGGATTGATGTCAATACACAGATGCGTGACATGCTTATTCGATTAAATGAGAATGTTACAGTATTAATAAAATCTGTAGATAGGCTGGCTGAATCATCAGAAGATGTGGCAATGGAGCAGCAAAGGCGAAGCCCTATTATAGACCAGGCCCAGAAATACATGATTGATAACCCGATTGAGCTTTTAAGGAAGGGTACAAAATGAATGTAGATATGTTCAAAATCATACAATTTGTCATCATAATAGCGGGAATAGGTGGCTCTTTTACTCT
>JAOUOK010000453.1 GCA_029880425.1 Gammaproteobacteria bacterium | reverse complement strand
AAAGAAGAACCTGGAAAGGATCTATAGCCCATGCAGGAATTATTGAATCATTAACTACTTTAGGTTCTGTTTGTGTTTCTATGTGAGTTTTAGTGTCAATATCCTGCTCTACTTTTTCAATAACAGGTATTTCAGTTGCTATTTCTGCAACGGGCTTCGCTGAAACTGGTTCAACTTCAGGAATATCAACTACAGGTGTGGCTAGAGATGTCTCGACTACTACTTCTGCTTCTACTTCAGGTTCACGCAAAAGCGAATCTAAGAATAAAGAAACAGCCAGCTTTTCATCAACCAGTGTGTTGGTTTTATTAGAAGCCATTTTTTGAGCTTACCAGTTTTAAATGAGGTTGTTGTTTGGGGGTAAGTAGAGTATCTAAAAGTGCCAGGTAAGCTTTTGCTCCTCGAGTAGAGTTATTCATCAATGATATAGGTAAACCTTGACGACTTGCTTCTCGGAACTTGGTGTCGACAGGTATAACGGAATCCCATACTTTATTACCATAGGTTTCTCTTAATGCCCGTAAACTTTCTATTGCAGCTTTAGTACGACGATCAAACATGGTCGGTACAATTATTACTTCCAGCGCTGACTTACTTGATTTCGTAATCATAGAAAGGGTATTCATCATTCTATCTAAACCTTTAAGTGCCAAAAACTCAGTTTGTACAGGTACTAACAAGGTATTACAGGCTGCTAATGCATTTACCATCAATATACCGAGCATGGGCAAGCAATCTATCAAGACATAATCAAATTGTTCTTCCAAAGTAGCCAGTGATTTTTTGAGTACGAGGCCTTTACCTTCTTTAGTACCAAGTTGACGATCCAGAGTTGCCAGCGCGGTTGATGCCGGCATAAGTTTTAAGTTTTCAACCTTAGTATCAATTAAAACAGAAGAAACATGTTGATAATTAAACTCATCAGACTGGAATAAAGAGTAAATACTTTTTGGCATATTATCAGGGTCAAAGCCAAAGTATGAAGTCATTGAGCCTTGAGGATCCATATCGACTAGCAACACGCGGGCACCTTGCGAAACCAGGTGACCGGCAAGCGATACGGCTGTAGTCGTTTTACCTACACCGCCCTTTTGGTTTGCTGCTGCCCAAATTTTCATTTATGTACTAATTTCCTGTATTTTGACTATTATCAGTGCTGACAAAGCTATTCTCTCTTTTAGCTTGGCTTATATCTCGATCAATTTCTACTATGCGGCGAGCATTTTTATCCGCCAGTATTACAACTTTAACCCGTCGGTTACGTAACCTGCCTTCAGCTGTTGTATTACTTGCAATAGGCCTGTGCTCAGCGTATCCAATAGACGTTAATCGTTTTGGGTTTACTCCATAGCGCGTAAATAAGTGTACTACGCTGGCTGCACGCGCCGATGAAAGCTCCCAGTTTGATGGGAACTGTTCATTATTAATTGGTATATTATCGGTATGCCCTTCTACATCAACTGCATTTGGTAAATTTTTCAAAACACCGGCAAGCGCTTGTAACGCCGGGTAAGCCTCTTCAGCTAGTTCAGAATCCGCACTTGAAAATAAAATGCTGGTATTCATTTCAATTTCAACCCAGAGTTTATGCTGCGTAACTTTAATTAAGCCTTTATCAATTAAGGGTTGTACTGATTTACTGACCGTCTCAGCAATTTGTTTCATTTCACGGGCGTAAGTTCTTTGCGGCTTTGGTAACACCTGAACCGGTTTAATGATTTCATTAGCCGGGAGTGTATTACTTACAGATTTGTTTTCTTTGCCAATTTGAATTGGATCGGCTGACTTAGGCGGAACTTTAAATGCTTCTGTCATCGTATCAGATAAAACACGGTACTTACCTTCATTGATTGAAGATATGGCATACATTACTACGAAAAAAGCAAAGAGTAAGGTTACAAAATCAGCATATGACACCATCCAACGATCGGTGTTTTCTGTTTCATATGGAGGTGGTTTTCTTCTGGCCATAATTTATACCTGACATTCTTCAGTGAAGAAATCCCAGAAGTTTTGTTTCAATGTTACGTGGGTTTTCACCTTCGGCGATTGAAACTAATCCTTCGACAATCATTTCATTAAAATGAGCGTCAGTTATAACAATACTTTTTAATTTATTAGCAATAGGTAACAAAACCAGGTTGGCTAATGCTACACCATAAATAGTAGCTACAAAGGCAACAGCAATTCCCCCTCCGAGTTTGCTGGGATCAGATAAGTTTCCCATCACCTGT
>JAOUOK010000452.1 GCA_029880425.1 Gammaproteobacteria bacterium | reverse complement strand
TCCGAATACGGGGAGCTGGTTGACTAAATGGGGTGTGTGGAGGCTTAACCCACGGAGAAAATAAAATGAGTGAAGTCAGCATGCGCGATATGCTGGAGGCCGGTGTACACTTTGGCCACCAGACCCGTTTCTGGAACCCAAAAATGAGTTCTTACATTTTTGGTGATCGTAATAAAATCCATATTATCAACCTGGAAAAGACACTTCCTTTATATAAGGACGCGGTAAACTTTTTAGGTTCATTAGCTGCGAATCGCGGCACTATCCTGTTTGTTGGAACTAAGCGCTCTGCCCGTAAAGTATTACGTGAAGAAGCAGAACGTTGTGGAATGCCATATGTTAACCATCGCTGGTTAGGTGGTATGTTAACCAACTATAAAACAGTTAAACAATCTATTCGTCGTCTGAAAGAACTTGAAGCGATGATGGAAAAAGGCATTGAAGGCCGTAACAAGAAAGAAATTTTAAACCTGACACGTGAGTTAGAAAAACTTGAACGTAGTCTGGGTGGTATCAAGGACATGAAAGGTGTTCCTGATGCATTGTTTGTTATTGACGTAGGTCATGAAGATATCGCGATCAAAGAAGCGGTTAAACTGGGTATACCGGTTATTGGTGTTGTGGATACAAATAACAGCCCTGCCAATATTGACTACATCATTCCAGGTAACGATGACGCAATTCGTGCTATTTCACTTTATGCAAAAGGTATGGCTGATGCCATTATTACTGGTCGTGAATCAATGCCTCAACCTGTACAGGGTAGTGGTGATGACTTCGTTGAACTGGATGATGCCGGTGAAGTTAAAGCAGCGAAAAAGAAAACTGCGAAAAAGAAAACAGCAAAAGCTGCCGGTGATGACAGTAAAGATGCTGTAAAAGTTACCAAGAAAAAAGCAGCTAAGAAAAAGACAGCCAAGAAAAAGACAGCTAAAAAAGCTGACGATAGCGAAGCTTCTGAGTAATTGTTGTCTCGACAATAGAGAAGGAGGGGGCTATGCCCCCTTTTTCGAATAGCATTGAACCGTTTTTTATACGGATACAGTTGAAAAGTTTTAAGAGGATAAAATCATGGCGATTACTGCAGCATTAGTTAAAGAACTGCGCGAACGCACCGGCGCAGGCATGATGGAATGTAAAAAAGCATTAACAGAAACCGATGGTGACCTGGATGCGGCAATTGAAGCAATGCGTAAATCTGGTCTGGCAAAAGCTGATAAAAAAGCAGGTCGTACAGCAGCTGAAGGCCTGGTAGCAATTAAAGCAAGTGATGACAACAAAACAGCAGTTATTGTTGAAGTAAATTGTGAAACAGACTTCGTGACTAAAGGCGATGACTTTAAAGGTTTTGTTGATGAAATTGCAGCATGTGTACTGGCAAACAAACCTGCTGACGTAGAAGCACTGTTAGCCTTGCCATTAAGCAGCGGCGCAACAGTTGAAGACACACGTAAGGAACTTATCGCCAAAATTGGTGAGAACATGAGCGTACGTCGCTTTGAAATTATTGATAATGCTGATGTTATCGGTAGCTATAAACATGGCGAACGTATTGGTGTTATGGTTGAACTCGAAGGTGGTTCTGAAGAACTTGGTAAAGATATTGCTATGCATGTTGCAGCAAGCCGTCCTGCATGTGTTTCAGAAGCAGATGTTGATGCTGATGCGATTGAAAAAGAACGTGAAATTTTCTCAGCACAGGCAGCTGAAAGTGGTAAGCCAGCCGATATTATTGAAAAAATGGTTGAAGGCCGGATTAAAAAATTCCTGAAGGAAATCACTTTACTAGGTCAGCCTTTTGTAAAAGATCCTGATCAAACAGTTGAAAAATTACTGAAAGATAATTCTGCAACCGTTAAACGTTTTATTCGTTTTGAAGTTGGTGAAGGTATCGAGAAGAAAGAAGAAAATTTTGCTGATGAAGTAATGGCACAAATCAAAGGTTGATCGGAAATTACAACTAACTAACGGAATAATACTATGGCCAGTAAAAATCGTTATCAACGAATTCTGTTAAAACTCAGTGGTGAAGCATTAATGGGGGAGAAATCTTTCGGGATTGATCCAGCGGTAATTGATAGTGTTGCAACTGATGTAAAAGAACTTATTGATGATGGTATACAGGTTGCCATGGTAATCGGTGGTGGTAATATTTTTCGCGGTGTAAGTTTATCTGCAAGTGGTATGGATCGGGTTGCCGCAGACCATATGGGTATGCTGGCAACAGTTATTAATGCCCTG
>JAOUOK010000451.1 GCA_029880425.1 Gammaproteobacteria bacterium | reverse complement strand
AGCAATAAAAAACTACATTGACAAACCCGAACTGAGAAACTAGGATATTTCCATACTTAGCGAAAATGCCCCCAAGGGAAACCTTGGGGGTTTTTTTATGGGGAAAAGGTTTATATGCACGGTAATCAAGGGGCCTGTAGGCTTCGGGAATCAGTAGGATGGCCCTTCCCGAGAAGTCGTGCCGTGTTTTTATAGCATGAGGATTTAATATGCCTGAGGCAGCAGCCGCAAAACATAACTGGCATCTTGATAAGCGATTTACGGTCGGTAACCTGTTAACCATGGTTACGATTATCGTTGCTGTACTTGCATGGGTTTATAAGCTGGATCAGCGGATGGCATTACTGGAACAGTCTGTGATTCATCAAAAAGAAATCCATGAGCGCGATAAGCAAGCCACGGCCAGTCAGTACCAGGATATTAAATCATCATTACTTCGCATTGAAAACAAACTGGACAATAAGGCAGATAAACGTAGGTAATTATGTCTAACTCACGCAACGAATACGGATTGTCAGATAAACAGCAAGTTTTCTGTGATCTCTATCGTGCGTCTGATGACCCAGAGATACTCGGTAATGCAAAGCGGTGTTACCAACTGGCCTATGGTTGTAAGCCTGAGAGTGCTGAACATAACGGCCCACGTTTGTTGAAAGATGAAAACGTTGCCCAGTACCTGGAGATGAAACGTACTGCGGCAATGAAAGAGGCGGATATTACTGAGGCTCGCATTGTGGAAGAGTTGGCCTGCATGGCGTTTTTAGATCCGGGCGAGTACTACGAGGAAGACGGTAGCCTGAAGAAAATTCATGAAATGCCTGAACGCGCAAGACGTGCATTACAGGGGCTTGAGTCAACAGAGGTTATCCTTGGTTCTGGTGAAGATGCTAGTGTTGCGATAAACAAAAAAGTTAAGTACAGCGACAAGAAGCCTTCGCTTGAGTTATTAATGAAGTGGAAGGGGATGCTAAAAGAGAAGGTTGAGCATAGCGGTAGTGTTGGGGGTGTTATGTTGTTTCCGAATGATGTGAGTCCGGAAGAATGGCAGCGGCAGCACTTTCAACAACCAGCAGACCAGAAGGGCAAGTAGAACGTCCTAAGGTTATTTGGGCTCCTTTCCCCGGTGGCCAGACCAAGTTTATTTCCTGTCCGATTAAAGAGATCCTTGCGGAAGGGAATCGTGGCGGCGGTAAGACTGAATTAATTATTTTTAAGTATCTTGGTTATGTTGGCAAGGGTTACGGGGCTGCATGGCAGGGGATTATATTTCGGCGCGAATATAAACACCTCGATGATCTGGTTAAGAAGTGTAAGCGCTGGATACCTCAGATATTTCCGGGCGCGAAGTTTAAAGCTGCCAAGTCCGATTACAAGTGGGAGTTTCCTGACGGCGAATCTTTACTTCTGCGTACAATGAAAGATCCTGAGGATTACTGGTCGTTTCATGGCCATGAGTATCCTTACATTGCGTTTGAAGAGTTGACCAACTGGCATACAGATGAATGCTATGAGGTTATGAAGTCATGTAATCGATGTTCTGAGCCAGGTGTGCCACGTTTTTATGTTTCGACCACTAATCCCTGGGGTGCTGGGCATAACTGGGTGAAGGAACGTTTTATTGATGTTGGCCCTGAGGGGACAGTTATCGCTGATGCTGATGGTAATCAGCGTGTGCGTATTCATCTTGATCTGTTTGATAATAAAGCCCTGGTTGAGAATGACCCTGAGTATATAAAAATGCTTAAGGGCATTAAAAATCCTGAGCTGAAAAAAGCATGGCTTGACGGTGATTGGGATGTGGTGCCAGGTGGTTATCTACAGGGTATATGGGACCCGAAACGGCACAAGGTGAAACCGTTTGAAATACCACTAGAGTGGCCACGTTGGCGTGCTATGGACTGGGGCTTTGGTAAACCTTATTCGATAGGCTGGTACACGATTAATCCGGATGGTGTGGTGTATCGCTACCGTGAGCTATATGGCTGGGGCGGTAAGCCGAATGTGGGTAGTCGTGAGAGTGCTGGTAAGGTTGCTGCCAAAGTGGCTGAGATAGAAAAGCCTGAGCGTGACAAGGGTGTTATTTTTAAACGTAACCCTGCTGACCAGGACATATTTTCCCCGAAAGGTAATGAAGAATCGATTGAGGATATTTTTCGTAAGAAAAATGTGCGATGGATTAAAGCCGTTAAAGGGCAGGGTAGTCGCCATCTTGGTGCGCAAATTATTGTTGAGGCGCTGGAGG
>JAOUOK010000041.1 GCA_029880425.1 Gammaproteobacteria bacterium | reverse complement strand
TTCATTTGAATCACCTGCTGCACCATCTGTATTTACCGAAGAATGGAAACCTGAAATAAATATGGACCTTAATTCACAAGGCCAGGTTATTGATAACAATGTTTATGAAGTTGAACTTAGCATCACCGTTACTGCAAAGAACAATGATAAAACTGCATTCCTGGTTGAGATTAAACAGTGCGGTATCTTTTCTGTCGCCGGGATGGATGAAGCTAACCTAAATGGTATGTTAGGCAGTTTCTGCCCAAATATTTTATTCCCTTATGCACGTGAAGCTATTTCCGACCTGGTTACTAAGGGTGGCTTTCCGCAGCTACTGCTTGCACCCGTTAATTTTGATGCGATATATGCACAACACCTGAAAAACAACGAAGGTGCGACAGTTAACTAGCACATGAGTATTCAAGACACTCAGACTATAGCTGTTCTTGGTGCTGGCTCATGGGGCACTGCACTGGCGATGTTACTTGCAAGAAATGATAACGCGGTAAACCTCTGGTCTCACAATGCAGAGCATGCCACGGCCATGCAGCAAAGCCGTGAAAATAATCGCTATTTGCCTGGCCTCAGGTTTCCTGAAAAATTATCTGTAAGCGCTGATCTTGAGGTGACATTTAAAGATGTCACTAACATTCTTATTGTTGTACCCAGTCATGCATTTCGTGACACCCTGAAGACTATTAAGCCGTTTCTTACCGAAAATCACACGCTAGCCTGGGCAACTAAAGGGCTCGAAACTGACAGTAATAAACTCTTACACCAGGTTGCCAGGGAAGAATTAGCAGAACTGGCAGAGTTCGGTAACAAAGTTTCATTGGCCGTCATCTCGGGACCCACTTTTGCTGGCGAAGTAGCACAAGGTTTACCTGGTGCTGTAACGGTTGCTTCAGAAGATCAAAAGCTGGCTTTAGAATGGGCAAACTTATTACACAATGATCATTTCCGCGCTTACACCGGTGATGATGTCATTGGCGTTGAACTCGGTGGTGCCTGTAAAAATGTTATCGCGATTGCTGCAGGTATTGCCGATGGTATGGGCTTTGGCGCTAATGCACGTGCCGCACTGATTGCCCGTGCATTAGCAGAAATTACACGGCTCGGCGTTTCACTTGGTGCAAACGCAGAAACCTTTACCGGTTTAACCGGGCTGGGTGATCTTGTACTAACCTGTACGGACGATCAATCTCGTAACCGTCGTACCGGGATTGCGCTGGGTGCGGGTAAAAGACTTGAGCTGGTGATTAAAGAAATAGGCCAGGTCGTTGAAGGTGTGGCAACAGCAAAGGAAGTGGTTGCGCTGGCTAAAAAGCAAAACATTGATATGCCAATTACCGAGCAGGTTTATAATGTTTTGTATAATAATTATTCACCTGAAGCCGCGGTAAATGCACTGTTTAACCGGACAATCAAAAAAGAATAGTAAATATTTAATTCAGTTTGTTTTGTATGATCTCCACCAGGCTTTCAAAATTTACCGGCTTTTCAACTAATACATCCATACCCGAAGCGATATAGCTTTTACGTTCATCATTCATCACGCTGGCCGTCATACCAATAATCGGGGCATCACTTAAGGCTTTTTCCTTGATAAATTTCGTTGCCTCTATGCCGTCCATTTCCGGCATGTGTACATCCATTAAAATAATATCGGCTTTATCTTTTTTAAGATATTCAACAGCCTCTTTACCATTTTCAGCGATAATAATATTATGACCTCTACCTTCCAGCCAGGTATAGACAGCGAGCCTGCTAATTTGATCATCTTCAACCAGCAATATTGTTATAGGTACTAATGAATCATCAAAATCTGTAGTTACTTGTTTTAATTTCTGAATATTATTCTTAGCTGTACTTGCCTCGTCAACAGGAAAAATAAATTCCAGAACAAAACTCGATCCTTCTCCGACAACTGAATGTATTTTTATTTTACCACCCAGAGTATCAATTATTTTTTTACAAATAGGTAACCCTAAACCCACACCCTTGTTATAAATACGTTTCGGTGCCAGTTGCTGGAAGGGTTCAAAAATGCTTTCCAGCTTATCTTGCGGTATTCCCATGCCGGTATCATTAACTTCAATATGAAGATTGAAGTTACCATCATCAATCTTTTCTCCTTTCATAATTAAATTAACTTCACCTTGAGAAGTAAACTTAACCGCGTTATTGATTAAATTAATGACAACCTGTCTTAAACGTACATCATCAGTAATTAAATATGCCGGTAAGTTATCACTAATCTCAACATTAAAATGCACATCCTTTTCATCAAATAAATACTCAGCCTGTAATAAAATATCTTCAAGGAATTCCCAGAACTTAAATGATCGGTAATTAACCTCTAACTTACCCGACTCAATTTTTGATAAATCAAGCAGGTCATCAATCAAACTCATTAAAATACCACCAGCCCGATCAATTGACTTCAGGTATTCACGCTGCTTTTCGTCCAGTTCTGTTGTACGTAATACCTGCACCAGGCTTAACATGCCATTCATTGGTGTACGTATTTCATGGCTCATGTTTGCCAGGAAAAGACTTTTTGTTTTACTTGCTGCCTGGGCATCTTCCAAAGCAATATCTAACTTTTTTATACCTTCAGCCAGATCATTATTTTTATTCTCCAGCACAGTTTCATAATTTTTTATCTGGGTAACATATACCCGGCTTAATATACCAAACACGATTAAACTAAATATTGCTGTTTGGATTGCTGTATCAGAAAGATGTAATTCAAGATAGTTATGTAGAAATACGATGACCATAATAGAAAGGGCGGTAAGAATATTTCCTGATCGCTCACCTAACGACATATAAGTCAGGTATAGCGCAATGTAAAACCAGGCAATTCGAAATTCATCATGCACTACTGTAGATAAAGCAACAGCAAAAACCAGGAGTGAAGCAATTACCTGCGCCCAGGCAATTGGTCTGTACCAGTTTTTATTCTTACGTAATAGAACGATAAGAAAAATATTATAGAAAGAGTAAACGATATTAACGAGCGGTTGAATCTCACCAATCGCCATTAAATCAAAAAGACCGAGTGTCCCAATAATAAAACCAAAAATTGACGCAGTCGCCATAAAATAATTCAGAGTGCGAAATCTAAATTTTAAATGTCCCTCTGACTCATCAAATTCATGACCACTTGTCAGGAAATTAGATAAACTAAATGTGCTAATTACTCTATACCTCTTGTTACAGGTTATTTAAGTTAGTAAAAATATCGCTATCTTCTACTACTAAATATTACTCGTATACTAAATTTAAATACTTCCTTTAAAACCAAGCTGCCGCCATGCTTCATATACCATCAAGGTCACCGCGTTTGATAAATTCAAACTACGATTGGTGGGTTGCATTGGAATACGTAATACATGATCAATACCCAGCTCTTCTCTTACCTTTTCAGGTAAACCGCGTGTTTCCGGACCAAACAACAAGGCATCACCTTCCTGGTATTCAACATCATGCACGTATTTCTTACCCTTGGTAGATATACCAAATACGCGCCCGGGTTTTACCTTTTCTATAAATTCATCTAATGAATCATACTCCTGTACCGCGGCAAATTCATGATAATCAAGACCTGCTCGCCGGAGTTTTTTGTCATCCATGTCAAAACCCAGTGGACGAATCAGGTGCAACTGGCTCCCGGTATTGGCACATAAACGAATAATATTTCCTGTATTGGCAGGAATCTCAGGTTCAAAAAGAACAATATGAAACATAAATATATTAACCACGAAGAATACGAAGAACACCAAGTTTAATATATTTAAACCACCGGGGGCATGGGGAATACAGGGATAAAAATTTTATTTAATAATTAGACTTTCCAACGAACCCCGTGTTCCCAGTGGCAATAATTTTTATCTTATTATTTTTCATGTCTTATCTTTTTTCTGTACCTTTTAGCGACTTCCTTGTATCTTTTCGGATATGACTATAGAGAACAAAGACTTACTGAAAACTGAATTTTGTGGCATGGATTTTTCAACACCACTGGTACTTTTATCCGGTTGTGTTGGCTTTGGAGAAGAATACACCCGTGTCGAAGGCTATTCGAATCAAGACGTTGGCGCTGTTTGCCTCAAAGGTACCACGGTTGAACCTCGCCTTGGTAATAAACCGCATCGTGTTATAGAGACCCCGATGGGCATGATCAATGCGATTGGTTTGCAGAATCCCGGTGCAGAGCACGTTATTAAAAACATTCTGCCTGGCTTACCTAAAAACGAAACCCGTTTTATTGCCAATTTATCCGGTTCAACCATTGAAGACTACGCAGAAATTGCGAGAATGTTTGATGAAACGGACATTGATGCCGTCGAAATCAATATATCCTGTCCTAATGTTAAATGTGGCGGTATGGCCTTTGGCAATGATCCTGAAATGTCAGCAAAAGTGGTAGAAGTGTGCCGAAAAGCCACTAGCAAGCCTATTATTACCAAGCTTTCGCCTAATCAAACTGATATCGCTGAAAATGCACGCCGTTGTATTGAAGCTGGCACCGATGGCTTCGCTGTTATCAACACCATGATGGGTATGGCCATCGACATCGAGGCTCGTGAACCCATAATTGGTAATAACCAGGGCGGTTTATCTGGCCCGGCAATTAAACCTATCGCGGTATTAAAAACGCACCAGGTTGCGCAAGTATGTCGTGACCATGGCATTCCAATTATTGGTCAGGGTGGTATCAGTAGCGCGGAAGATGCACTCGAATTTATTATTGCCGGGGCAACTGCGGTCGGTGTGGGTACAGCCCTTTTTTATGATCCTCTTGTCTGTAACAAGATAAACCAGGGAATTGCCGATTATTTACAACGTCATAATTATAATAATGTCTCCGAACTGATTGGCACATTAACGCTAAATACCTAATTTCACTAAAGAAATTTGTATAAATGCCGATATAAGGCTAAATACGTTATTGATAGTGCAAGGAAATTCAGATGGCGGCACCTGCTCCACGTAAAAAAATTCGCCTCGGTGATCTGCTGGTAGAAAAAGGGCTGATCACTGAAGAGCAGCTCATGCAAGCATTAGATGCACAAAAGAATACCGGGCAAAAACTTGGCCGCACTTTAATCTCTAGTAGCCTGGTGACCGAAGAACAAATGCTGGAACTGCTATCTACCCAGCTTCAGGTACCCTACATCGATCTCAAGCAATACAACTATGATGCTGACACGGTTCAGATTGTCCCTGAAACACTGGCACGCCGTTACCGTGTCGTATCGTTAAAGAAGAATCCCGATGGCAGCCTGCTTGTTGCCATGGCCGATCCAACCGATATCTTTGCCTATGACGAACTCTCCAAACAACTTAAATGTCATTTGCATCTGGCAGTTTCGCGTGAATCACAAATCATGTCCACCATCGACATGGTCTATCGTCGTACCAATGAAATTTCAAACCTGGCTGAAGAACTGGGTGATGAACTCGCCGAAACGGATATTGATCTACAAGAACTGGTGCAAAGTGAAGATGTAGCCAATGCACCTGTTGTTAAACTCTTACAGTCCATTTTTGAAGATGCTGTTCAAATCGGGGCTTCAGATATTCATATTGAACCGGATGAAACCGTATTACGGATTCGCACCCGTGTTGATGGCGTTTTACAAGAGCAGGTAATGAAAGAAAAACGTATCACCAGCGCACTGGTGTCACGTTTAAAACTCATGGCGGGTTTAAATATTTCTGAACGACGTATTCCCCAGGATGGACGCTTTAATATTCGTGTCCGCGATCGCAGTATCGATGTGCGTCTTTCAACAATGCCGATTCAAAATGGTGAATCCGTAGTCATGCGTTTACTCGATCAATCCGGTAATGCACTGGTACTTGAGCAACTGGGTATGGATAAAGATCTTCTTGACCACTTTAGAAAAAATATCCAACGACCACACGGCATGATCCTCGTTACCGGGCCAACCGGTAGTGGTAAAACGACCACGCTTTACGCGGCTTTATCTGAACTCAACAAAGCTGAAAAGAAAATTATTACCGTTGAAGACCCGGTTGAGTATCGCTTACCCCGGATCAACCAGGTACAGGTTAATAGCAAAATCGGCCTGGACTTTGCCACCGTTTTACGTGCCGCGCTACGTCAGGATCCCGATATCGTACTGGTTGGCGAAATGCGTGATCATGAAACGTCATCCATCGGTTTACGTGCTTCAATCACCGGTCACATGGTTTTATCTACCTTACACACTAATGATGCTATCTCAACAGTTAACCGTTTAATTGATATGGGTGCGGAAGGTTTCCTTGTTGCAACTGCCTTAAGAGCGGTACTCGCACAACGACTAGTACGTAAAATTTGTAATAATTGTAAAACTGAATACACACCGGAAAAACAGGAAACAGTCTGGCTCTATAACTTGCTTGGTGGAGCAGCAGAAAATGCCAGGTTTTATCATGGTCATGGTTGTCCGCAATGCAATAACACCGGTTATAGTGGTCGTATTGGTGTTTTCGAGTTTCTTGAAATTGATGATGAACTTGCAGATGATTTACGTCGTGAGGACTCTGCAGCATTTGCGAAACATGCCAAGGCCAGTCCCTTATTCAGACCTTTTTCAAGACATGCGATGGACTATGCCGTTCAGGGTGTCACTACGCTTGAAGAAGTGATTCGTGTAACGGGTATGATTGAAGAAGACCTGGATAAACCAGAATTTCAACTTAAAAGCTAAACCTGGTAAATAATAAAAAATAAACTATGCCCGTATTTCAATACACAGGTCGAAATAACCAGGGACAGTCGGTCAATGGTAATCTTGAAGCAAGTTCAACCGATGCTGCAGCCTCGCATCTTTTAAATACCGGCATTACACCCATCGAAATCTCTCCTGCTAAGAAAGAAGCAGAAAGTAATGAGAATAACTCTCTCAATATTGATTTCAGTAAAAATAAAAAACCAGGCTTAGAAGACCTGGTTCTTTTCTCACGTCAGATGTATACACTCATGCGTGCCGGCGTTCCGATCATACGTGCTATAACCGGACTCACCGAAACAACACGCAACCAAGTATTACAAAGATCACTCCATGATGTTCGCCTTGAAATTGAAGGTGGCCATGAACTCTCTACCGCGTTAGCCCAACATCCTGATATTTTTTCGCACCTCTTTGTCAGTATGGTCCAGGTTGGTGAAAACACGGGTAATCTTGATGACGTTTTTTTGCAAATATCGAGTTACCTGGAGCGAGAAAAAAATACCCGCGATCAAATTAAAGCTGCAATGCGTTACCCATCCTTTGTCATTATTGCGATTACTGTTGCCATGTTTATTATCAACATGTGGGTAATTCCAACATTTGCAAAAGTCTTTGCTGGTTTTGGTGCAGAACTCCCTTTACCCACGCGGATACTTCTTGGTATTTCTGAGTTTACCGTGAACTATTGGTATATCATTTTTGCCATACTCATCGCTGCATTCTTCACATTTCGTTATTACGTAAAAACTGAAAATGGGCACTGGAAATGGGATCGTTTTCTGACCCGAATTCCCATCATAGGCAGTATTGTTTTGCGTGCAACACTGGCCCGTTTTGCCCGGTCATTTTCAATGGCGCTGCGTGCCGGTGTCCCTTTGGTCACCGGGCTGGCACTCGTATCCCGTGCTGTCGATAACGTGTTTGTGGGTAGTCATATTGCCGACATGCGAAACGGTATTGAGCGTGGTGATACCCTGACACGAACAGCTGCCAATACCGAAATGTTTACCCCGTTAATCATTCAAATGCTTACTGTTGGCGAAGAAACCGGTAATGTTGATGAAATGCTGGAAGAAGTAGCAGACTTTTATGATCGTGAAGTGGATTATGATGTTAAAAACCTGACCAGTGCCATTGAGCCAGTCCTTATTGTTTTTATTGGCATCATGGTACTGGTACTCGCACTTGGTGTGTTCCTGCCGATGTGGGATTTAGCTTCCGCGGCAAAAGGATAGAGCATTGCTACACCATACCTTTAAAAATCAAAAAGGTTTTACGCTACTCGAACTTGTTGTCGTAATTATTGTTATTTCTATCCTCGGCCTGTTTGCCATTGATCGTATTCTTTCAATTCGTATTGCTGCTGAGCAGGCCGCAGTTAAACAGGTTGTAGGCAATATAAAAAGTGCACTAGGACTCGAGGTTGCACGACTGGCACTTGAAGGAAAAATGACTGCTGTTGCCAAGCTTGAAAAAACCAATCCCATGCGATTGTTATCACAAGCACCCGGTAATTATCTTGGTGAAAAAGATGATGATCCTCAAACAAAACAACCCGGTAGCTGGTATTTTGATAAAAAACAAAAAGCACTTATCTATAATATTACTTATCCGGAAAACTTTACGACAGCATTAAAAGGTGTACCCCGTATCCGTTATCATATTAAACTTGTTTACAATGATCGGAATAACAATAACCGTTTTGATCCCTATAAAGACAGCATAGCCGGACTCAATCTTATTCCGCTTGAAAAATACAGCTGGAATATTGATACAAAACAAGTAGCAAATACTGTTAAAAAAGAATAACAATAAATTTTCAAACTGAGGCCATATTATGAATAACATGCTTTCTGAGATATTTTTTGATGCAAGTTATTTATTTATTATTACCGGTGCTTTTATCGCATTGATTCTTGGACTTGGATTAATTTTTACGCCCACAACAACGCTTAAATTTAATGAAAAAATTAACACCCGTATTTCATTAAGAAAAAAAACCCGCACCATTGAAATACCCATTAAAGCTGAACCCTTTTTTTATAAGCATTCAAAAATAAATGGCATACTACTTATTCTGGGCTCTGTATTTGTGCTGTACACACTGATTACTTTTAATGAGCAAACCCTGATTCCTTACTTACCAAAAAGCATTTCTGTCCCAGCCTGGAGCTGGTTATTACAGGCTGGACAT
>JAOUOK010000040.1 GCA_029880425.1 Gammaproteobacteria bacterium | reverse complement strand
GCACAACTATGCGCTCAACCGCGACCGCTCCCCCCATTGCAAAAACAATAAGAATAGGATACATAAACACACCACCAGCCTGAATGAATCCAACTACTGTATAGATAAAATCCATGTTACTATTACCTCATACCTTATTTTGAAGTTTCAAAATTATTTACTTGTACTAATTTCATAAAAGTTCAATTCCCTGACAAAAACATCCTTATCTACCGGATGAATGCCTTCATTTAAAAGACTTGAACTCAAATCTGTTTCTACGCCTATATCAGAACTGCGCCATGGAACAATATAAAGTGATTTGGGCGTATCTTTGTTACCGATAATCGAAATACCTGATAAAGCTTTTGCTTTCTCGACTTTCTTTTTTTCTGCATAACTGACGTTACTTATAACCACGGTGATAAACAAAACTAAAAATATTTTTTTAAATGTCATTTTATTGTCCTGCTCTTCGTTTCAGATCAGCCAACCATATCTTCATTTCTTTGTCGTTGGACTGAATACCCAAATAAACCTGGTAATGTTCTATTGCACAAGCAAGATCTTTCAAAAAAAGATCACAAAGAATACCTAGATTCTTTCTTGCCGGTAAAAACTGGGGATAGTTTTTAATTACTTCTTCATATGTCTGTCGGGCTTCAGAAAAACGGCCAGTTTTTCTGTACACCAGTGCCAGTTCATTTTTGGTAACTGGATGAAGTGGGTTGATTTTTACTGCTTTTAATAAAATATTTTCTGCTTCTTCAATTCTTCCGCTTTCCGAATAAGCAATAGCCAGATTAATATAGGGGGCACTATGTTTATTCGTATTATTTGTAACAACAACTAGTAGCTCAATTGCTTCTTCATATTTTTTCTGATTGATTAATTCAACAGACTGTTTAAATTTTTGTGCCAGATCCGTATCAATACCAAACTCTTCTGTGATAACAATATCAGCGGTTTCAATTTTCGTTGACTTACCAGTTGTTCCACCACAACCAATTAACAACACAGCAAGCAATACAGGTAAAATATTTTTACTGTCTCTGACGAAAAATCTGAAAGTATCAATTAGGCACATAAGTATTTATCCAGAAAAATCATCACACACTTTATATAAGATCTGTATTATTGTATAAATTTTAACTTGTTAATCAGGAAAGGTATATAAATTCATGATTTTGTTAAAGATTATGTGAAATTAATCACTTATTTAGTCAACAATTTAACAAATCCAAAAATCTAAAAAAATGTGTGCAAAAATTGCGCAAAAATAATTTTAATTAGTTTTATTGAAATGTGAACCAATCGTTATTTTGTGAATATTCAGACCAAAGTTGATAAAAAACGCTAAAGTTATAGCTAGTAAAACCGGGCTCAAACTTGGTTAAATTTTATCCACTTTTCGATTGTTTTTCAGAATCAGTATTCTCATTGCCTGTATTTTTGCTCTTCGAGCCTGACTTTTTATTGCTACTATTTTCATTATTTATTCCTGCTTTTTCATCAGGTTCAGCATCGATACTTTCATCAACATTTTTGTTTGTTGATTTTTCCTGAACAACTTCATCTGACTTATCTGCTTCTGATTGCTCCGTATCATTTTTATTCTCTTCCTCAGTACTTTCAGCAGCAGTGTCAGGTATTTCTTCAAACTCATAACGATATGACATTAAAGAAGTAACTGCGCCAGTGCTTACCTCATATTTCGCATAGACACCTGGTACTAACTTACCAAGTTTTTTCAGACTTTTATCGATCCATAAACTAAAGACACCAGAAGTCAGAAGTTCAATGTTTTTCTTATGAATATCTATGCCCTTCTCTTCAAAAGGATAAGCCTGTTCTTCTAACATAAGGTTATATTCTTCAAGCTCTAATTCAGATAATTTTGTGGGACGCTCAGATTCCATCAATGCCCTGCTAAAATCATAGTATGTTTCAGCAATGTAATATGTTGCTGCAGCAGTAACATCACCTACCTGATAATCAACGAGTTGATTGTAACGCTTGAGATTCTGTTTCATTTTCTTTTTCTTTTTCTCTAAATATTTTTTAAAAGGCCGTTTCAATTTAATAGAGACAAATTGTTCAAAGATTGGTTCTATAATTGCCAGTGAAGCTATACCCGCCAGGTAACGTGTACGTTCGGTTCTCTCTGAGCCTGCTTTTGCATCCATTTTAATAATATATTTTAGTGTTTTGAGTCGTTCCTCTTTCTGACCATAAGATTTGTAGAAATCAGCAATTTTTGAATGTATCTCAAGCGATTCTTCCAATGGTTTAGGAAAATAACTTACATAGCGTTTATACACTCGCAAGGTATTCTTTTTATCAGGAATTTTCTGATAAAGTTCTGCTGCTATCTGTAAAGATTCACGACGTATTGTTTGCTCTTTTGATTCTGAAAATATTTTTTCAAACTCTTGTGCGGCAGCAAGATATTTTTTATCTTCACGGTAAACGTAGGCAATTTTTTTAGTGATTTCTTTTTGATACTTATGCTTTGGATAACGCTTACGAAACTCTAATAATACAGACGCAGATTGCTCCCAGTCTCTTAACTTAATTAATGCTGTTGCAGCATCATATTCAGCTGTAGGGCGGATTTTACTATTCGGAGCAAGTTTACTAATACGTAAAAAATGGTTTGCCGCGGTGCGGTATTCTTTTAAAGTATTTGCCTGTTCACCCTGCTTATATACAGCCGCTGCCAAGTTTTCCAGTAACTTTATACGTAAATTCTTGTCCTTATCCGGCATTTGTAATACTTGCAAATACGCCAGCTCTGATTCTTTAAACTTAAGAATATCAAAAGACGAATAAGCAACAATAAGCCATGCAGAACGTCTTAAACTTAATTCTGATTCAGGGTAATTTTTAATCAATTTCTGTGCTGTTTTAATTGCCAGCACATGATCTTTCATCTCGTACAAATTATCTGCTGCTGCTGCAAGTATTACAGATGCTTTCTTATGTTTTGGAAAAACATCTACAAAGGTTAGCGATGAACGTATAACTTCTCTTTTAACCCTGTTTTTTTCATATTGAGATACAGTTTTTAAATGCTCCCGGTATGCGTAGACAGCTGCATAACCCGCTTTTGATGATTTTTTATTTAAAGGATATTCGTATGCTGTTTTTTCATACTCAATAGCAGCAGTAAGAAAATCTTTATTTTCAAGATACAAATCAGCCAGTAAATAATTTATACCTGGCGACTCTTTGTCTTTAGGGAAAGATAAAAGAAATTCTTTATACCAATACGAGGCATCCTTAAACATTTGATTTTTCTTATTTCGGTACCTTGGATTCTGGTATATAGAGTGATAATGATTAGCCAGATCAACAATATTTTTCTTTAAGAAACCAACAACTTCCGGATGCTCTATAATATTAAAATATTTCCAGTAATCTCCACGAACACCATAAGATAATGCATACTCTTTTTTAGCTTCGATAACCAGTTTTGGGAAACGTCCTTCATGATAAATTTCAATCATTCTCATACTGAAATGAGGTGATAATTTATGAAACTTGTTATTTTCTACAAAAGCTTTATATGTTGATGCAGCATCACTGTATCGACGCTTTGTTAAATAAAATTCTGCCAGGTAGCTGTAGATATCACTTTCATAAGTCTTTGAACCGTATTTTTTAAAATAATCTATAACAGATTCAGCACCACCTAAGCTTGAAAAACTCAGGCTAATTACACGAAAAGTATCATCAACACGTTTTTTAGCAACCTTATTATTATTTTGCGCAAAATCATAACCAATAGTTACTTTATAATCGAGCAACTTCATAAAATGATTAAGTGCTTCTTCATACATGTCCTGTTTGTAAAATGTCCAGCCCTGTTTATAAAGTGTTAATTCATAGAAGTCTGTGCCCTTACCTAAGCGAAGTATTGATTTATATGCATCTTCAGCATCAAGGAATTTTTTTCGCGTAAAATAAAACTCTGCGCGTCTGAATTGAACCTCGGCAAAATGCCGAGAATGAGGGAATTCTTTAACAAGCCTGTTCATTACGGTCATTGCAGCTTTTATCTGTCCCAGTTCTTCATGAGCCCTGGATAACTGGTAAAGCACCTGATCCTTATGCTGATACATGGGGAATTTAACCAACAGCTTTTTATATAGCTTGATAGCTTTCTTTGCGCCTGCTGCCTGTAAATCGTCTATATTTGAGCCATCCGGTAACGGAACATTTCCAGAAGATTTAGTATTTTCAATTTTTTCGGTAGCCGCTGCTCTTTTTTCAAAATTTCTTGTTGACTCAGACTTTATGTCAGCAATCTTTGTATTCTCGTGATTAGTATTGCCTTTACGTGGCGGTTTATTTTTTTCTTCAGTAACTGCATCATCAGACTTAGCCAACTGTCGTTTGCCTGGTGCTTTACTTTTATTATTTTCTTCAACTGCTCCATATTCTTTTTCAATATTTAAATCAGCAAGTCGACGGATTGCATCCGGGGTCATGGCAGACTCAGGTGTTTCCTGTAAAAATTTCTGATAACTTTTCATTGCTTTTTCAAGGCCGCCTTCAATACGGACATCAACAATATCTGCTTCAACATTGCTTAGTTGAGCTATAGTTCCATGCTCATCAATCGTGCTGCAAGCAGTCAGGGAAAAGTAAACAACCAGAGGTAACATATGTTTATACGTCATCATTTGTTGCCTTCATTATTTTTGCTAGCAGCTCCTGATTTTTCTTTATCTTCCTTTGTTTTTAACTGCTCATTTTCAAGCTTATTATTTTTTAACTCTTTCTTATAAACCTCTTTCGCTTTAGCTTCTTCTTTAAGAAGTAACTTTTTGGATTTTTCCAGCTCAATATTTTGTTGTTTTTTTACTGCGCGATCATAACTTTCAGCAATAGAGAAACGTGCTTTTATTTGTAATTCTTCAATTCTTTTTCGACGTCTTTCCAGCTCTTCAATAGACATTAACTCAAGTACATGCCCCTGCCTTGCAAGAAGCAACTTAATTTTTTCATCTGCAAAACGAATACGATTTTTTAAATGACGGATCTGATCATCATAACCAATATAACTTTGTGTTGCGGATTGTCTTGTCCTGACAAACGATCGATATTTTTCATTTAGCCTGTCTACATGTTCATTTAGCAGGCGCAAATTTTTATCTGCCTCGGTGAACCTGGCCTGGTATTCTGTTTCAATATTCCACTGTATAACACCTTTAAGCCTGTCTATTCTTTCTTTAACTGACTGAGGAAGTATGCGTTTTCCTTGTGTATACTTTTTCTCAATAGCATAGATATTATTTAACGTAATTCTTTCATTAACTTTTGCCAGGTAGTCCGGACGAGGTGCAATCAGCATTTTACTTAATCGTTCTGAAATTTTATTACGTTGTTCCAGCCTGAGCTTCATACGTGAATCCAGCAGCCTGAATTTTTCCTGCATTGGTGGAAACATGGGAGTGTAATACTGTTTTCGTTGCGCAATAACTTCACTATATGAATCAAGATAGCCATCCCATGATGATATTTTTTTCTGCAAATCATCGAGATCGAAATAGTTTTTAAGTGACTCCTGGAAATCATTAGAAGCCAGCATGGTCATGAGGTAATGTGTTTCCGGTGCATCTGGCAAATTACGTAAATTAATTACCCAGTTTTTATCTTTTCGTGACTCTTCACGAACAACAGCTTCAAGAAACTTACCTTCACGAATACTTTTAATTGAATTATCCAGTCTTTCAAGTTCTTTAGAATACGTTTCCAGTGCATTGCCATACAGTATAGCGGCACGGCCATAAGCTTCTAGTTTTCCATAAGCAAAAGGTAAACCCAGCAACACTTCCTGCACAGATTGATCGATCACACTTCGCTTGGATAAAATTGTCCAGGGAACGATGGCCTGTTTAGGATTTTCATCTGCCACAGAGGCCCAGCCTGAACCCAGTAACGCCTTATTAGAAAATGGCCCATTTAATTGAATTCGATCAAAATATTTCTTTGCCCGTTGAGGCTGCTTGTTCTCCATTAACTTATAGCCAAGTACCAGGTTCGCTTTATCACGTATCGCCAGTACATATTTATTGGATGAACTTATTTGTCCTGCTTCATCTAACTGGATAATTCCTTTATCAACTTCATTATTTCCAATATAAGCAATTGCCAGGTTATAACTGGCGTAGCCATTAACTTCAGATATACTTTTAATCTTACTCAGTATAGTTATCGCATCTTGAAATTTTCCATTTGAAATATAAATTTGGGCTTTTAGTAGCTCAATATCATACTTAATTTTCTCAGGAACTTTCCCTTTAATACGTTCAACTGTATGAAGTGCGTTTACGGGTTGTTGTTTTTGATGGTAAATTTTTGCCAGGCGATAAACCGCATCATTTCGAATAACATCAGGCACATTACCTTCAATAACTGACTTAATTGCCCGTCCTGCCCGGTTGTGCATACGGTAATATAATTCAAAATCACCAATAGAAAACTCTGCCTGGTTCAGGTAAAAGTGCAGTGAATTTAGCTCAGGCTCATCAAGCCCATAATACTGGCCTAACTCAGCATCCAGTTTACTGATCGCATCAAAGTACTGTTCCTGGAAGGCATAATATAGTCCCTCATTAAAATAGAGATCTTTGGTATCAGATGGATTACTTTTTGCAAAAGCCGTGCTTGCCAGAACAACACTTGCTAACAGGACGATTCGTTGAAAACCACAAATCATTTATTATTGATCGACAATTTTAATTGCCGAATCTCCGGAACCTAAATCAATTTCAACCAGTTTAGGACCAACACCCTTGTTCAGGGTATAACTAATTTTTCTCTGCGTCTTGCTTCCACCCTTTTTACCCATAACACTAACATCTAATTTATGACTACCTCCCTGTATGTTGCCGGTATAAATACGTTGCACACCACCACGACGTAAAGCGTCAACTTCCTTAAAACTGTAAATATGGTAAGCCACTTTCTTGCCATCAATTTTTATTTGTACAGCATCGGGAGAATAGTTGCCTTCTTTTGCGATTGAGACAAAAAGTGAAACCTGGCTGGTGGAGGGATAAAGTAATTTTTCTTCTAAAAGCTGAAGTTCTGCAGAAATCGCTAAAACATCCTTTTTAATGTCCTGTACCTGTTCATCAAGACCTTTTATCTGCTCACGTGTCAGGTTAGCTGACCAGCTTGTAAGAGATATACTGGTTAATAAAAGTACAGTAATGACTGTTTTAATCTTGTTCATAATATTGTCCGTTTTTAGATTAAAAACATACCCATTAACGCGATTAAAAGGTTATGCTGATAACATCATATGTTACTGATATATAGTTCTAAGACACTGTCCCTGTCACTTCAAATTATTGAGCTTAATTCATTAATTAACAATATCTTAGAATACCATTTTCAGACATTTGTTAGTTTGAACTTATCGACAAAATTAAACAATATTCAAGCTATTAGCAGGCAAAATTGCCCATAAAAACTGAGAAATTAATAAATGCGCACCAGTTCACTATATGAAATCGCCTGGATATTATTAGTTATAAAGTATTAATTTAAAAATTTTAACCCATTTTAAAATCTACTTTTTTATAACAAAAAAAGCACACCTCGGTGTGCCTTTTTACTTGAAATCAAACTGGCATATCAGGAGATTTTGACTGTTGATCCACCTTTTCCTCCCTGGTTATCAACCCAGGAAATCTTAACATCATCACCTTTTTTTGCACCGTCAAAATCAAATGCAAGGAACGGGTTCTTTGAGACACCGGGCCCCCACAGACAGGTAAGAAGATTCTTTCCGTTGTGTTCACAATTAACTTCAGTTATATAATGGCCCGGGATTTTTTTACCTGTTTTTTTATCTTTTCGAAGCCCCGTTTCCATAGGGTGGAAAATAATGGCCTTTATTGATGTATTTTTACCATTGTCCCACGCCCGGATTTTCATTTTTCTTTCCATAATAGTGTCCTTGAATAAACTCTTCAGATTAATAATTGAACGGTAAACAACCGTTAGCCACCACAACCACCAAGGGTTACTTTCACGCCTTTTTTAGCGGTATAAAGCTTGCCATTTGATTTAACAACAGCAACGATATCTGCTGTCTTAGCCATCTTTATACGGCCTGAAACTGAAGGCTTCATTTGCTTTGAAAGAATATAACTTGCAGAAAGTGGGTATGCATTAACAGGAACATAAATGGATATGCTTTCGACATTAGGTAATGTGGTCGTGGCTTTTACAGAAACGACAGCACCATTTTCAGCGATATCAGGTGCTACAACCTGAATTTGATTGCTGGAAACAGGACGATCTTTTCCTGTGATCACGTTCATTGCAGCATCCATTTTCTTTGCCGCAAAAGCTTTTGCTGGCCATGCCGCCATTACCCTTCCTGGTGTAAGTAAATTTGCTCCTGCTGCTACAGCAAGTGTTCCTCCAGCCATAGTGGCCTTAAGAATAATTCTGCGTTTTTTATCCATAAGAAACTCCTTTATCAGATCACAGCCTGTTATATGTGTGATCATTTTTGTAATTGCCATTACTTAAAATAATACTTTAAAAACAATAAGATACAGTATTATTATAATTTTCCTGGCTTATTATATTATGCATAATGCAATTTATTTTCTGAATCTGGAATTGATTGTAGCTTGGATATTTTTAAAATAAGAGAAATTAAACGTGCTATTTTATTTTTCAGGATTTTTGCAATATAAATAGTTGCATATTACAACTAAAATTTAGATTTTCTTCACATTAATACTTGCTAATACTAAGCTGAATGCCGTAGAATGCGCCCATCGATTGCGGGGTGGAGCAGCTCGGTAGCTCGTCGGGCTCATAACCCGAAGGTCGTTGGTTCAAATCCAGCCCCCGCTACCAAAACTATAAAAAGCCTAACTTATTCAATAAGTTAGGCTTTTTTTTTGCCTGCTCTTATATAA
>JAOUOK010000449.1 GCA_029880425.1 Gammaproteobacteria bacterium | reverse complement strand
TTTATAAACGGCCTGCTGTTTTTTTACCTGTGACATACCCTCAAAAATCTCACCAATGACGGTCGCATCAAAGTGGCTACCATCACCCGTTACTTTGACCTCACAACCTGGCAGACCGGCTGCAATCATTTCTTGTACATCTTCTGGATTCATCGAAATCACCCGTGTTCTTAAAAATTCACATATTTCGACCCGGGGATAATATTACTGAAGGCTGAGCGCCCAGGCCAAATTTAAAGTGCGCTATTGTAGCGCGAGAGAGGGTTAGCGGATACGGCTAATATGCGCTTTACGGCCCAAATTCAACAACTTAACAGTCCAAAGCAGGGATTTTTCTAAAAAATTGAGGTGAAATTTGTAGCGTATTAACGAAAATGGCGCCCGAGGCTAATTTTTACTAAGCGGCAAAATATCCAGCAGGCCACTGACCCCGGCAATCTCTTTCATTTGCCCGGGTAAATTAGAAAATAAAAGTGTCTGGTTTGCTGCTTTCGCAATTTGCATCACTTCCACCAACAAGGCGACACCCGCGCTGTCACTGCGCGTGACCGAGGCAAGATCGAGCGTATATGTCTCACCGTTTGTTTTTGGCAAAATATTCTGTAGTTGTTGGGAGACAGCCGGAACGGTTTGCATATTAAGCTCACCCTCAATAGCATAAAGACCCGCGGACTGTTGTGTTATGGTTGCCTGCATCTTTTACTTTTTATCTTTATCAATAAAACTATCAACAAAACGGCTGATTAATTTTTCCAGAACTAAAGAACTTTGCGTCAGTTTTAATTTATCCTGATCTTTTAAGTTCTCTTCATCACCACCGGCTTCAAGACCTATGTATTTTTCACCGAGTAATCCCGCGGTATAAATACTGGCCGTGGTATCTTTAGGTAAGGTGTTATATTTATTTTCAATACGTATTTTTACCACTGCTTCAAAGTTTTCAGGGTCAAAGCTGATATCGCTGACCCGTCCAATACGTACCCCGGCCATAGTCACTGCTGATTTTACTTTTAAGCCACTGACATTTTCGAAGTTTGCGGTGATTTCATAACCCGCTTCATTACTGTAAATATTTAAATTACTGACTTTCATCGCCAGCATAAATAATGCGGCTAAACCCGCGGCAATAAATAATCCGACTAAAACTTCTGTTTTTCTTGTGTTCATTATCCTGACCTCAGAACATGATTGCTGTAAGAATAAAGTCTAAACCGAGTACGACTAACGAAGAGTGAACCACGGTACGTGTTGTTGCCCGGCTCACCCCTTCCGATGTCGGTATGGCATCATAACCTTCAAAAACCGCTATCCAGGTTACGACCACACCAAAAACAATACTCTTGATTACACCATTATATATATCATCATAAAGATCGACGCTGGCCTGCATTTGTGACCAGTAAGCACCGTCATCAACACCCAGCAAACCGACACCAACAAATTGACCACCAATAACACCGACAGCACTAAATATTGCGGCAAGCAGTGGCATTGAAATAAAACCGGCAAGGAAACGCGGTGTCAGTACCCGGCGAATAGGATCGATGGCCATCATTTCCATGGCAGAGAGTTGTTCGGTGGCTTTCATTAAGCCAATCTCTGCAGTTAATGCAGAACCGGCGCGACCAGCAAATAATAACGCAGCGACCACCGGGCCCAGTTCACGCACCAGTGATAACGACACCATCACACCGAGGGTTTCTTCCGAACCAAAGTCCACCAGGATGTTATAACCCTGCAGTCCCAGTACCATGCCAACGAATAAGCCTGAGACCAGGATAATCAGTAACGAGAGAACGCCGACCGAATAAATCTGATGTACCACTAAAGACAAACGCGGCAACATGCTGGGAATACCACCGATGATGTGGGCCAATAAAATATTCGCACGCCCCAGGCGTTGAAAGAACTTTATGCCACTGGCACCGAGCTGCTGAAGAGTATCTATCATGATTTTTATGAACCCTTCCCTGATGTCAGTAAATCTTCTGCATAATCCATGGCAGGATAATGGAACGGTACCGGGCCATCCGGTAATCCTTTAAGGAATTGCTGTGCCCACTCTGAATCAGACTGATGCAGTGCTGCAGAACTGCCATGTGCTACCACTTTGCCACCTGATAACAGGTAGATGTTATCCGCGATTGAGGATGCTTCCTCGATATCATGTGAAACAACGATACTGCTTAAATTTAACGCATCATTGAGTTCTCGAATCAAACGCACCAGCACGCCCATGGAGATAGGATCCTGCCCG
>JAOUOK010000450.1 GCA_029880425.1 Gammaproteobacteria bacterium | reverse complement strand
CAGGATGCCATATGGATACAGATAACCTTTAGGGTTAATGACAAATTTTATAATAGGTAATTGTGTTTCATACGCTTCGCCATGAAGCGTACTATCATATGCAATAATGGATGGTGCATCTGCAGATAGTACAAAAGTAATGGTTAAGCTATTCGCTTCTAATTGACAGTCAACACCAGAGTATGAAGGCAAATACTCCGGCACTTCTAGCCACCCTTCTTCAGTTGACAAACTGATAATAAAAATATCTCTAAAAACTTTAAAGAACGTATCTTGCTTGGTATCAGATGCAATTGATGCGCTATCTTTAGATGATGCCAATTTCAATGCGCGCACTACCTCATTAACCCACTCTTCTAGTGTAGAACCATCTTTGTTGGCCACTGCACCATTAAATTTTAATGTGATGCATACAGTACGTCGGCCTTCTTTAAGAAAGAGCACCTTGCTAGCTAACGCAAATCCAATCTGTGCATGCTTCACTAAAATTGATTCTTCTGTAACTTTAGGAGCACCAAGCAATGGAAAAGATTGCCTCTTGTCTCGATCATTCAAGTCTGTGTTGGTCAGAACTGGTATGTCGTTGAGCCAACATCCTGTTGCCAACTGTCTTTCTTGAATTTCGGGCAAGCTTGGAAAAGCAAAAATTTCTTTCAGATTATTTTCTGGTGAACTGAGATTATCTCGGTTAAAAAAAAGCGTATGAATTGCCTTAACAGCAGCACTATTGATTACAACATCTTCAACAGCAGCAAAAAGAATGTCTTGCTTATTGTCATCCTTCCCCGCTAAAAACTCAGTTCCTTTATTTAGTAGAATCTTATTATTTCTATTCCCTGCATTCACGACCAGATAAGCATAATCGGGCACACACTGCCGCGCCTGAATTTTCAATACATCATCGTAATAGAAATCAATATAGTTAAGTGTAAACCGATTAATTTTATGATGCAGTTTCTGAAAGAGCTGTAAGCATGCAATTAATAGCCCAATAGCCGGATCATGTTGTTTGCTCACCAATGAAGCTGGTAATAATTCTGCCGCACTTTCCTG
Organism: Gammaproteobacteria bacterium; assembly: GCA_029880425.1. Taxonomy (GTDB): domain Bacteria; phylum Pseudomonadota; class Gammaproteobacteria; order UBA6429; family Thiohalophilaceae; genus JAGLTQ01. The sequence goes on along the minus strand of JAOUOK010000450.1, from coordinate 1,204 downwards.
TAACATTTCTATTGCTTTAACAAAAGCATAAAAAATTGACCGAATCGAAGCTTTATCAGGAACGCTAACAGAAGAACCAAGATGGTCTAGTGGATCACTCTCTTGTAATTTAAAAACCCGCGTAATTAAGTCATGCGAAAAAAGATCCTGAGTAGTTATATCAGGCAAAAATGTCATGATATATTGCGTAAATAACGCTATGTCACTTTTTAACCCTATTAAGATACTTTCAATTAATTTGTGTAAGTCAATACCAGCTCGACTTTGTGCCGAATCGAGTAATACAAGCCAGTTATCCAGCATACTACACACAACATAAATCGATACAACCTGATGACTAAATTCATGAGGAAGTCTCGCATGTAGTCTCTTAATTAACGCATTATTTACATATGAAGGATAATTAGACTGACTAAGGACCGCATCAAGTTTTTTAGGGTCTGTCGCCAATATCGTAGCAATAACAACCGTTTCATCAACTGAGAAATACGGCTTCCATACCCCGTCTTCTTGATTTTCCAAGTTATAAAACTTCATCACTTGAGAATAATCAACAACCATAGCTAACAGCGTATGGAAACGCATATCTATAACATTGAAATAACCTTTTTTAAGTGCTGGCAACAACCTTTTCATCTGACTCCTACCATCACTGATATGCAGATGCGATTGAAGCTTAATACCAGCCCGATATTTCATTATTTTCCCCAAGACCCCTTATAACTTAACATTAGTACCCTCGGTAAAATAGAACGGATAAACAATATTGTAACGATTATTTGTCGTCCGAATAATATAAACAATTTCTATCTTCACGAAGCCATTTAGCAGGTCTTCCTGATTCTCAAAATCAACCGAAATATGCTCCACAACTACTCTAGGTTCAAAAAAAAGAATAGCGCGGTTAATCAAATCAATAATTACAGCCGCCGAACTCTCATCAATACTTTCAAAAATTTGTGATTTCAACCCACAACCATAAGTGGGTTGCATAACCCGCTCACCTGGACTGGTTGATAAAAGAATATTTAAGCTTTCCTGAATATCATCTTCAGCCGAAACAATTCTGACTGATCCGCGCTTATTAAACTCAGGTGGAAAACTCCATCCTGCTCCAAGAAAAGATTTATCAACACTCATTGCCCTAACAACACCATAACGTTACTCACTCAGTAGAAGCAGATCGTTTCATCAAATATTAAAA
>JAOUOK010000448.1 GCA_029880425.1 Gammaproteobacteria bacterium | reverse complement strand
CAGATATACAAATTGAACCAGCCAGCCTGACAAAACTCATGACAGCCTACGTGGTCTTTTTTGAAATTGAGCGGGGAGGCATCAGCCTTGATGAGCAGGTAAAAATTAGCGAGAAAGCCTGGCGTATGGGTGGCTCACGTATGTTTATTGAAGTAAACACCCACGTATCAGTTAAAAATTTATTAAAAGGTCTCATTATTCAATCAGGTAATGATGCAACTGTCGCCCTGGCTGAACACATTGCCAGTAATGAAGCCTCGTTTGTTGAACTGATGAATCAACATGCAGAACGGCTTGGTATGAATGCAACTCATTTTAATAACAGTACCGGCTGGCCAGATAAAAACCACTACACCACCGTACGTGATCTTGCCAGGCTCAGTCGTGCAATTATTAATGACTTTCCTGAACACTATGCGGCTTATAAAGAAAAGGAATTTACCTACAACAAAATTCGCCAGCACAACCGTAACCGCCTGTTATGGCTGGATGATCGCGTTGATGGACTTAAAACCGGTCATACTGAAGCAGCCGGCTATTGCCTGATATCTTCAGCCAAAGATAATAACATGCGTTTAATTTCTATTGTTACCGGCACCAATAAAGACGATGCCCGTATATCAGCCAGTCGAAAATTAATTAATTATGGTTTTCGTTTCTTTGAAACCAGGCTGGTACATAAAGCTAACACGCCGATAGCAAATATCCGTGTTTGGAAAGGTGAAGAAAAACAGCTGTCACTGGGTATTGCCCGCGATCTTTATGTCACCACGCCAAAAGGTTCAGCCAGGAAGATAAAAAATAATATTAAAATTGAAGCCATGATCGAAGCACCGGTAAAACAGGGCCAGAATTTAGGACAGGTTAATATCAAGCTTAGAGACAAAAAAATTGCCAGCCAGGAGCTGATTGCTTTAAAAGCAATAAATGAAGGTGGTACCTGGCGTAAGCTGGTTGATAATATCCAACTCATGTTTCAATAATAAATTAAGGTATATAAATTCATGTCATCACAACTCGTATATCTAAACGGTGAGTACTTACCACTGGATCAAGCTAAAGTCTCAGTACTGGACCGGGGCTTTATTTTTGGTGATGGTGTTTATGAAGTAATTCCTGCATATGGTTCCAAAGCATTACGTTTTGAACATCATATGCAACGCTTACAAAACAGTCTTGATGCCGTGCGCATTTCAAATCCATTAACAAATGATCAATGGCTGGAAATTATCAATAAATTAATTGCCGCAACAGATTCACAAGATCAATATATTTATTTACACGTCACACGAGGCGTAGCTTCTCGTGATCACCAGTTTCCAGAAGATACTCACCCTACCGTTTTTGTAATGAGTAATGTTTTAAACCCGGTTGATAGTAAATTACTGGAGAAAGGGATCTCAGCGGTAACACTGGATGATATACGCTGGCAACATTGCAATATAAAGGCCATTGCCCTGTTACCTAATATCTTACTGCGCCAACAAGCCGTGGAGAACAATGCTAAGGAAGCCATTTTAATTCGTGATGGTCATATGACCGAAGGGGCTGCCAGTAATGTTTTTATCGTTAAAGATGGTGTGATTAAAACACCACCTAAGGATAATAAATTATTACCCGGCATCACCCGCGACCTCGTTGTTGAGCTGGCACACTCTCACAAAATACCGGTTGAAGAAACAACGATTACAGAAGATGAATTTCTCGACGCGGATGAGATCTGGTTAACCAGTTCTACCAAGGAAATTTTACCGGTCACCCGGATTAATACTCAAGAGGTCGGCAATGGTAAGCCTGGTGTTGTGTGGAAGGATATGTTTCAGAAATACCAGGATTACAAGCAAAGCTTAAGAGGCTAATTAAATACTGAAGACCAGGGTCCAGGCTTGTACCCTGACATTTTGCACCTATATTAAACGCTATGACTGAACAAAACGACGAACATTTTAATTTCCCCTGCGATTTCCCAATAAAAATCATGGGCCGCAATGATTGTGAACTCGAATCACTGGTGGTTGAGATCATAAATAAACATGTCAATGACCTCGGTGAAGGCGCGGTAAAAACACGCCCAAGTGGAAAGGGTAATTTTGTTTCGGTAACGGTTATTGTTAAGGCCCATAGCCGTGAGCAACTCGATAACATCTACCTTGAACTTACCGCGTGCGAAGAAGTACTAATGGCCTTGTAATCTATTATAGATAGATAAATAGATAAACCACGGGGAACACAGGGAAAATATTTTTAAGATTAATACTAAGT
>JAOUOK010000447.1 GCA_029880425.1 Gammaproteobacteria bacterium | reverse complement strand
CTTACTTGTCACAACATTATTACGCTTGTCATTAAATGTTGCATCCACGCGTGTGGTTTTACTTGAAGGACATACCGGTGGGGATGCAGCAGGCCAGGTGATCAAGGCATTTGGCGAGTTTGTTGTCGGTGGTAATTACGCGGTAGGTATTATTGTATTTTCTATTCTCGTCATCATTAACTTTGTTGTAATCACCAAGGGTGCAACGCGTATATCCGAAGTAAGTGCACGGTTTACCCTGGATGCTATGCCGGGTAAACAAATGGCGATTGATGCAGATTTAAACGCAGGCCTGATTGATGCAGATGAAGCTCGCCGTCGACGTGAAGAAATAAGTTCAGAAGCAGAATTTTATGGCTCGATGGATGGTGCCAGTAAATTCGTGCGCGGTGATGCAGTAGCAGGAATCCTGATCCTGTTAATCAACATCCTCGGTGGTCTGGTTATCGGTATCTTACAACACGATTTAAGCTTTGCCGTGGCGGCTAAGAACTATGTTTTGCTAACCATTGGTGACGGACTGGTTGCACAAATACCCGCGTTATTACTTTCAACTGCGGCAGGTATCATTGTTACCCGTGTTTCCAGTACCCAGGATATGGGGAGCCAGGTTCTCAACCAGTTATTTCAAAATCCCAAATCACTCGCTGTCACTGCGGGTATTCTTGGTGTCATGGGTGTTATTCCCGGCATGCCACATTTTGCCTTTATTATGTTATCTGTCATAAGTGGACTTGGTGCTTATTATATTTATCAAAAACAGGCAGCAGCTCAAGCCGCTCCTGAAATTCCTGTTGAGACAGTGGAGCAACCACCTGAAACACGTGAGTTAAGCTGGGATGATGTGACTCCTGTTGACACCATTGGTTTAGAAGTCGGTTACAGACTTATCCCAATGGTGGATAAAGAGCAGGGTGGACAACTTATGTCCAGAATTAAAGGGGTACGTAAAAAATTATCTCAGGAGCTTGGATTTCTTGTTCCTGCTGTTCATATCAGGGATAACCTAGAGTTACCACCAAACGGTTACCGTATCACGCTTATGGGAGTGAGTGTCGGTGAAGCAGATATACAACCTGATAAAGACATGGCCATCAACCCTGGGCAGGTATATGGCACAATTTCAGGTGTTGAAACTAAAGATCCGGCTTTTGGTTTAGATGCCCTTTGGATTGATGGTTCGCAGCGTGACCAGGCACAGACATTAGGTTACACCGTAGTAGATTCAAACACGGTTATCGCAACGCATTTAAGCCAGTTGCTTCAAACACACGCAAATGAATTACTTGGTCATGAAGAAGTTCAGCACTTACTGGATAAACTTTCAGATTCCGCACCGAAGTTAGTGGAAAACCTGGTACCAGATACGCTGAATCTGGGCATCATTGTTAAAGTGTTACAAAGTTTACTGGCTGAAGGAATCCCTGTACGCGATATCCGTACGATCGCCGAAACATTGGCAGAGCATGCTAATAGAAGTCAGGATCCTGACGATTTGACCTCTGCGGTAAGAACCTCCCTGGGACGTATGATTGTCCAACAAATCAATGGTATGGCGGCAGAACTGTCTGTAATTACACTGGACCCAAATCTGGAACAGTTGTTGCATCAAGCTGTACAGGCAGACGGAGTAGGTGGTGTTGAACCGGGTCTGGCAGAACGCTTGTTCAGTGCATTACAGGAGAGCGTTCAAAAACAAGAAGCCATGGGGCAGCCTGCTGTACTTCTTGTATCCGGTTTAATCAGGACCATGCTAGCACGCTTTGTGCGACACACGATCCCGAACTTGCACGTACTGTCATATAACGAGATTCCAAGTGACAAGCAAATTCGCATTGTTGCAACAGTAGGCCAGTAGGGCAAACCAAGGAATCAGGCATTAATAATAGCCTTAAGTAGCAAAGCAGAGGCCGGGTAAGATGAAGATAAAACGATTTGTAGCTAATGACATGCGCAGCGCATTACGAAAAGTGAGTGACACACTTGGACCTGATGCGGTGATACTTTCAAATAACCGGATTGAAGAAGGTATAGAGATAGTTGCCGCTATTGATTATGACGAATCATTAATCAATAAACCGGCTAAACCCTCAGCAACAAATAAACCAAACCCATTTATCCAGGAAGATGAAGCAACCAGCCGTCTTCATATTGAGCAACGAAACCGTGAAGCCGCGTTAGATGATGTTCGTTATGGGCGTAATATTCCTGCTCCTTCAGCTACATCATCACATCAAGACGAAATCGATCAAGCAATTAAGTCATTTAATGCTCA
>JAOUOK010000064.1 GCA_029880425.1 Gammaproteobacteria bacterium | reverse complement strand
ACGGTATCGACTTCACCATTGAATCATACAAGCTTGGTGAAGGTTCAGGCGATCCTGGTGGTCTACCCTATCGTTGGTTTATAAAATCAGTCATACCTTTCGCATTCTTTTCAATAGGTATTAGTGGTATTGGTTTAATCCTCAAATCAATAAATACATTACGTAATCCTTCTGTTCCTCTGAATAAAGAAAAACATACAGGAGCAGCACCCTTATGATCGGCATTATTATGTTTGTTGTTGCCTTGTTAATGCTATTAACAGGCTTTCCGGTAGCTTTTGTTTTTGGTGGGATCGCATTAATTTTTGGAGTCTATGCCGAAGGTGCTGAGTTATTTGCCTTTATGCCGTTTCGCATTCAAAACATTATGGAAAATACTGTATTAATGGCAGTACCTTTATTTGTTTTTATGGGAATCGTATTACAAAAAACAAAACTCGCAGAACAATTACTTGAGTCAATGGGTAAGTTGTTTGGCAGTGTTCGAGGTGGTCTTGCAATATCAACGATATTAGTTGGTGGCTTGCTTGCAGCTTCAACGGGGGTTGTTGGCGCTTCAGTGGTCGCCATGGGCCTGATTTCATTGCCCGTCATGCTCAAATATAACTACGATAAAAAATTGGCTACAGGAACTATTTGTGCTGCCGGCACTTTAGGTCAGATCATTCCGCCTTCAGTCATTCTAATTATCCTGGGTGATGTGATGGGCATCCCAGTGGGTGACTTGTTTAAAGCAGCAGTTGGCCCAGGTTTAATTTTAGTTTTCTCTTACATCGCATATATTTTAATATTTACCACTTTCAATAAAGAAGCGGCACCTGCTATTCCTGTTAAACTTGATGCAGGGACGAAAATGCAGCAATACAAGCAAGCTGTTATTGCTATCTTGCCTCCTTTACTTTTGATGCTAGTCGTACTGGGGTCAATCTTCACTGGAATAGCTACTCCTACAGAATCTTCTGCACTAGGTGGTGTAGGTGCAATACTCCTTGCACTAATTTACCGTCAGTTCAGTTGGAAAATGTTATTTGATTCTTCTCTTGAAACAATAAAAATTACCGCGATGGTTTTCGCTATTTTATTAGGTGCGACCGCTTTTTCCATGGCTTTTACCTATACAGGTGGCGATACCATTATTGAAGAAGCACTTCTTGGCTTACCTGGTGATAAAATGGGATTCCTTATTTTATCTATGCTGGTTATTATGGTACTGGGGTTCTTTATCGATTTTGTAGAAATTTCATTTATCATTGTGCCCATGCTCGCCCCTGTTGCTGATGCTTTAGGGATAGCACCTGTCTGGTTTGCCATTCTTATAGCTATGAATTTACAAACCTCATTCCTTACACCGCCATTTGGTTTCAGCCTGTTCTATCTGAAAGGTGTCGCCCCTGCAAATGTGCAAACCATTGATATTTATCGTGGCGTTATTCCATTCATAATTATTCAGGTCATAGTGGTGATTTCAATATTACTATTTCCTTCATTATATGGATTGCAATAAAAAGACAACAAGGTACATAAAATGCCAATTAATAAAAAAGATTCACATCTAAAAACAATAACGGAAGTGAAAGAAAATACATTTATTTTCGAACAAAAAAATGCTCTTCCAGGCCCACTGTGTGACGACATGATAAAGCGTTTTGAGGAGCATACCAATGATCAATATGAAGGACGTATTGGTCAAACTGCATCACAGGATAGCGGCATAAAAAAAACAACCGACCTGGTAGTGAGCGGTAAAGAACACTGGAAAGATGTTGATAACAATTTATTTCGCTCATTAGGTATTGCGATTAAAGAATTTCGTGAGGCTTTCCCTTATTTTAAAGGTCCATTCAAAGATATGGGTTATAACCTTCAACGCTATAACGCGGGTGAATATTATCACTGGCATATCGATGGCGGTTCTCATGACTTCAGCCAAAGACAACTCGTTGCGTTATGGTACTTGAATGATGTGCCTGGCCCAGGTGGTGAAACAGAGTTTAAATTTCAGGATATAAAAGTGACGCCAGAGAAAGGAAAGCTTGTACTATTCCCCCCGTTTTGGACACATGAACACCGCGCGGTTACCGTAAATGAAGGTGTTAAATACATAGCAACAACCTGGGTTGTTTTTGCCTGAGTAATAAACATATATGCATGCTTAGTTTTTTCAATATTGTTAATAAAATAATTAAACCGTGTATAAAATCACAACTCCAGTTTCAGTTTCTGACTTTGAAAGTTACTATCAGTTAAGGTGGGAATTATTAAGGAAACCCTGGAATCAAATTTCAGGCAGTGAAAAAGACGACCTTGAAGAAAAATCTTTTCATCGCATGGCTGTGAGCAATGATACAGTCATTGCGATAGGACGATTACATTTTTTAGATATTGACACTGCACAAATCCGTTACATGGCAGTTGAAGAAGCATTTAAAAAGCAAGGTATCGGTAAAGCGATTTATTTTTCACTTGAAAAAGAAGCATACCAAAATGGAATTAAATTAATCACATTAAATGCACGCGAAAAGGCAGTCGGATTTTATGAAAAGCTAGGTTTTACTCTAATAAAAAAAACACATTTGTTGTTCAATGAGATTCAACATTATGAAATGCACAAGCACTTATAAAAAATGAATTTCCTGAATTTCATCGCTTGAATCTATCACCACGCTTTCAATGTGCGGTGCTTTACTTAATATGTAAGCTGACATCATTGTCGCCATATTACGATTTTCATTTTCAATAGCGGTAACTAATCTGTCTGCTGCAATCTGGCACCGTTCTTCCGGGTTAGGGTTTTCTACCCAGTAACGTCCCATTTGGTAGCCCTTATCTAAATCCGCATCCATTTTGTCAAAAAATTCACGCGCCTCCGACAACATGGTATCGGGTACATTTATATCAACATTTTGACCATCGACTGCAACATTAAGTATCATTCAAATTTCCTCAAAGCCACTTTAAATTCTGGCGTTTTAGCTTTATATATAAGGTATTATTATACATCACATAGCTCACTCAGGTAATTATTTATGCTCATAACAATTCCAAATGTACTCGATCAACAACGACTTGATTTTGTCACACAGACCCTGGAAAAAGCAAAGTTTGTAGACGGCAAATTATCTGCTGGTATGGCAGCTAAACGTGTAAAAAATAATGAAGAACTTTCTGCTGATGATCAGCAAATGCAACAACTCAATAACATTGTGATGGGTAGCCTGGTGCAACACGAAGAGTTTAAAGCGGCAGCTTTGCCATTACGCGTCGCTGCCCCATTCTACGCACGTTATAGCAAGGGTATGACATACGGTGATCATGTCGATGATCCTATTATGGGCAATCCCGGTCAACAGTATCGCACCGATGTATCAACAACCGTCTTTTTAAATGAACCTGAAGACTATGAAGGCGGTGAATTAGTTATTAATACATCTTTTGGTGAACAAAAAATTAAGCTCGCTGCAGGCTCTGCAGTTGTTTACCCCTCTGGTAGCTTGCATCATGTGGCAGAAGTAACAAAAGGAACTCGCCTGGTCGCAGTAACCTGGACGCAAAGTATGGTAAGGGAACCCGCAAAAAGAGAACTACTTTACAACCTTAACCTGGCGCGTGAATCATTATTAAAAAACCGGCCAGATGATAATGAAACTAAAAAAATCGATGTTACTTATATCAACCTGTTTAGAATGTGGGCTGAACTTTAATTAAAATTATCTTCAGGCATAAAAAAAGGCGCTCCTGTATATTACAGCAAGCGCCTTTATTATTGGATTCAAACAATTCTTAAGAAGTGAACCAACGAGTTGAACCTTTATCAGCGTGAGCCATTTCGTCAACTTTGTTCGCTAACTCTTGGTATTTTTCACGGTAGTTATGTAAAGGATGACCTTCTTCAGCAGCAAAATAGTCTTTTGCATCTACGCCATTTTTATTTTCGTAGTCTTGAAACATTTTTTGCATTTCGAGCATTTCTGCAATTAATTTAGCTTTTTCACTCATTTTTAAATCCTCAGTTTGTTTGCTTTCCGACTATAGTCGAAAAACTGAAATTTGTTGGATGCCTGATCCGTGAAACGAAATTTACCAGCCTGAATAAATTCAGACTATACCCATTTTGGTGTAGATCAGGCTTTGATCCAACTTTACAGGCTTAATAACCGCCTTTACGTGTACTTTTTGGTAAGCCAGCAATTTTACGGCCTTGTTTTGAAGGCATTGCAGGAAACATTTCATACATAATTTTAGAACTTACTTTTTCGCCCCAAACTTTGCTCATGGCTTTTAAAATAGTACGTTCATTTGGCTCAGCACCGTTGTTATTTACATGCTCATCGCGCAAGTAATTTACTACATCCCAATGCCTTTCAGTCATGGGTAATTCATCAGCATCAGCAATTGCCTGAGCTACATCTTGGTTCCAATCATTTGCATCTTCAAGATAGCCTTCATCTGTCGTTGCGATTGTTTGTCCGTTTACTTCCAGTGCCATTATTAATTCCTCTAGAATCTTGTCTAAATTGTTAAAATTGGTTTTTAGCAGCGTTTTAATTTCGCGCGAATATTAATGGGCGCTTATTTAACCAGAAAAAAGGCTCAATTTAAAGCTTTTAATCGTCCGAATTAACCGCTTTTATGTCTTTTTGTGGCATAAAAATACCACAACCTAATTTTCGTCCTTCACCCATTCCATATTGTTGTAACCTGACAGACTCATCTTGTTTAAGTTCTGCCACCATTAATCCACGCGTCACCCGCTCTTTATTGTCCGCCAGAGTGACAACCCGCTCTATGCCAGGCATCATTTTCCGTACCGTGATATCCAGTGCTTTGAGTTCCTCGAACGCCCACTGCATAAACTCTTGCTCATCCATGCGGCCATCAATCAAAATAGAACGACAAAATGCAGTGGGTAAATCACTTAATTTTTTAACTGCGCTTTTGCCAATTTCAATATCATAACCTTCAACATTAATTGTTTTTCCGACCATGGTTTCAGCTTCAGCAAGACGTTGTTTTGGCAAACGTAAAGTCATTTTTTGACGGCGTGACAAATAGATTAACTCGTTCGGATCATGTGAACGTTCCCAGCCATTTCCCGACTCTGCACCATTAATGGGATGTATACCCGCGAGTTTTTCTTCTTCAAGCCAGGGTAAAACCGTGTATAAAGATTCAGAAAGTGATTCCATATGTTCGAGCGGCAAACATTTGCATTTAACTACAAATGAGACATCAACAATATCATCCGGAATCTCAAACTTTTCTTTCTTTTTATCTTCGTTCCAATACATAACTTTCTCTTAAGTTCGCTAGCGTAAAACAACACGCAGTGGTTAATTAACGTGTAGAGGTAAATGCTGCTTCCAGTTGTTCTTCCCAGTTTTCTGGTGTATCAGTAAAAGGAGGTTTTACATCAATTCGAAAAAACATTTCACCGGCCTTACCTTTTGCTGATACTGTTTCACAAAGTTCGTTAAAACTTTCCAGAGCATGACCTTCCATTAATACTTCACTTAAATACAACATATACTAAAAATCCTTACACTTAAGATGACATCGCCTTTGCAGTGTCGTTAAAATAGGTACCTGCTAAGCGATCATAATAACGTCCACGATAAATTAATCGCTGATGTTCTGAACCAGCACCATTCTTAAAAGATGTTCGGTTATGTAATACATTATTACATACAAGCCCCTGACCAGGCTCAAGCCGATGACGCAGTATCCAGGGTGAATCACTTGCCAAAAAGTCATCGATGGCGCTAACCGCTGCAGTTGTCACCGCATCATCAGTCCAAATTATATTGCGTTTACGCGCACTATACCGCATGTGTAGTGCACCCGTTTCAGTATCAATCGAAAATACCGGACCCGTTTGTGCGCCACGTATTTCAGTACCATTTTCCACATTCGCAGGTATCGTTAATACTTCAGGTTTCATTAAGGCTGATATATAGGCGGGATCCAGATCTCTCAAGTGTATATACATCATTTCATGATCTAAAAGTGCATTTTCTCCACCTTCAGCCGCAGGATTAACACAGTGCAAAATTATGCCTCGAATTTGCTCTTGCGCGTGATTGTAATAACCATCGGTATGCCAGCTCAGTTTTTTATCGCTATAGGGTATATAACCCTGCTTTTGTCCACCTGCTATAACCTGTAAAGACGTAATACTGTCATCATCTGCGCCTAGATTATTATCAAGCCTAAGTAAACCAAATTCTTTGCCTAAAGTTTGTACAATTTTTTTATTCGCAAAATCAGATACATTATTAATAGTATAAACAGCCATATTAGCACGCAGAAAACATTGGTTGATTAAATCTCGTTCTTCACTGCTTAAACTAAACGGATCGTTGATTGCAACCAATATTTCAGATGCCTGTTTTGGGTAGACAGATAATTTCCAGCTACGCCAGTTTTGATAAGCCGTTTCAGCTTCTGGCAACAAAGAAAAAGGTGAATGTTTTTTGACCATAAGTGTAGATAAACTCAAGTTATACCCATCTAAGTATTGCAATCTTTTCATGCAACAGTAAAATACGCCCACGATCAATACGGTAATCCCGATTATTTTACTAGGTTATACGTATTGTAATCATGTTTCGCTGGTAAGCATACTGGTTTTAAGAGTGAGATTATTGGTCTAGCCAATACCCCGCACTCAAGAGATAAGTGATTTAAACACAGGCAGGGGGCAGTACTAAATACCCTGCATGTGGTACTTATTAACTTGTTGTTTTCATACAGGTTTGTGAGTATTCAGGTAATACTGTTGCACTTAATACGTAGTTTAAGGTGGGATTAAGGCTAGGTTCCTTATATCCACAATGGGATAAGCAAGGCTTATCTAACCCCCCATCAGTGTGATTCTCGTCACGGCATGGGACACATAGACTGCGTCGCAACTGAAAGAATGCTGTCGTTGTAGAGTTAATGACCCCATATCTGGTGTTAGCAACGCTATAACAGCACAAGAAGTAGGTAGTTCTTAAATAATTAAGAGCTATACTTGAAAACTTTAATTTGAAATTTTGTAACGCGGCTTAACGGGTAACACCATTTAGGAGAACGCAATGTCAAAAGCTACAATCCATGACACACCAATGCTTGATGAATTAGAAAAAGGTCCATGGCCTTCATTCATTTCAGGTTTCAAACGTCTTCGTGACGAACATCCAAGTGAACATATCAACAAAGCTGTTGGTGACTTACTTGGTCAATTAGAACACTCTTACGAAACTCGTAAAGGTTATTGGAAAGGCGGTACCGTATCTGTATTCGGTTACGGCGGTGGTATCATTCCACGTTTCTCTGAAGTTGGCAGTGCTTTCCCAGAGTCAAAAGAATTCCACACTTTACGTGTACAACCTACTCCAGGTAACTACTACACAACTGACATGATGAACCAACTGGCTGATAGCTGGGAAAAATACGGTTCTGGTCTTATCACTTTCCACGGTCAAACTGGTAACATCATGTTTATCGGTACTGATAGTGCCCGTATTCAGCACTTCTTCGACGAAATCAATGACTACGGTTGGGATTTAGGTGGTGCTGGTCCTTGTGTACGTACTGCTATGTCTTGTGTTGGTGCAGCTCGTTGTGAACAATCTTGTGCAAACGAACATGCTATTCACCGTCACCTTGTAAATGAATTTACTGATGACGTTCATCGTCCAGCACTTCCTTACAAATTTAAATTCAAAGTTTCTGGTTGTCCAAATGATTGC
>JAOUOK010000446.1 GCA_029880425.1 Gammaproteobacteria bacterium | reverse complement strand
CCGCCACTTATGCGCAGCAACAATTAAAATCACAACTTAAGCTTCATGATAACACTGACCCCGTTGCAGAATTATTTAATGAACAGGAAAGTTTGGAAAACTTAAACGAGTTTCATATCCTGCTCTGTAAACACAACACGGCAACAAATTTAAAAGTAAGTGATAAAATCTACAAAGTCATTGATACGAAAATTGAACTTGCACAACGCTTTGAATTATTCAAACAATGTTTTTTAACGCAATCAGGGACACCCTTAAAAACACGCAAGGCAAGTAAAGCCGCTGAAAAAAGTATGGGCGCTGAAGGTCAGGAGCGCTTTCTCGAGTTGCATGACGGGTTAAGTACAAAGCTTATTGAAGCCAACGCTCAACTCAATGCTATCAGGACATTAGAAACAAGTTCTGCCTGGTACCTGGCAGGACAATATTATTTAGACCATTTTCAAAAACTTAAAAAAGAACAACGTTTACTCGACTTTACTGATCTCGAATGGCAAACCTACCTGCTTTTAAACCAGAGTAATAATGCCTTATGGGTTCAATACAAACTAGATCAACGGATTGAACATCTGCTGGTTGATGAATTCCAGGATACTAATCCAACACAGTGGCGTTTAATCTTGCCCTTACTAGAGGAAATCGCCGCCAGTGAAAAAAATCAGCAACGCAGTGTATTTATAGTAGGTGATGAAAAACAATCAATTTACCGCTTTCGTCGTGCAGAACCACGTTTATTTCATTCCGCTGAGAAATGGTTGCGGGATAACCTTGATGCCACAACCTGTCCTTTAAGCCATTCCTGGAGATCTAGCCCCGCGGTGATTAATTTCATCAACAAAGTTTTCATGCAAGATGAGTTTAAAATTTCACTTCCCGGTTTTATTCCCCATGATACTCACAAGCAAGAACTTGCAGGAAACGTATCCTTATTACCCTTATCATTAAAAGAAGAAGTTGAAACTGAAGAAGATGAAACTATCACTCTGTTACGTAATCCGCTTGATGAACCACGAGGCGAATTAAGCAGTCAACGCTACTTTAATGAAGGGCTGCAGATTGCTGAAAAAATCAACCAGCTAATCAGCTCAGGAATAGCCGTTGCCAAAAATAACAGCACTGAAGCTATTGATTATAATGACATCATAATCCTGTTACGCAGCCGTACCCATGTAGCAGAGTATGAACGCGCCTTGAGAAAAAGTGGAATACCCTATATCGGTGCAGATCGAGGGACATTACTTGAGAGTCTTGAAGTCAAAGACATGCTGGATCTTTTACAATGGCTAATCTTGCCTTTTGATAACCTGTCACTTGCCGGCATTTTACGTTCACCGTTATTTGATGTAACGAATAATGACCTTATTGGGATTAAGCAGGCTTCTAAAGGAAGCTGGTTAGAACGCCTGGCTAATTATATTGAAGATAACCCTGAACAACTTAATTTAAAACGTGCCTATCTATTACTAATAAAATGGCAGGATGATGCCAGTAAATTACCTGTTCACGATTTACTTGATAAAATTTACTCTGAAGCCAATGTCCTGGCGCGTTATGTCGCAGCCTTCCCGGATCATTTGAGCCAACGAGTAACGGCAAACCTGAACCGTTTTCTTGAACTGGCACTTGAAATGGATAGTGGACGGTATCCAAGCCTGACACGATTTTCTTCATGGTTAAATGAATTACGCCAGATGGAAAACGAGGCACCCGATGAACCGGTAACTTCCTCTGTTGATGAAAATGCACAAAGAGTGCAAATACTAAGCATCCATGCAGCTAAAGGACTCGAGGCGCCGGTCATCTTCCTTGCTGACAGTGCAAATAGCCCGGCAAACAATAAAGCTTACTCGACACTTATTGACTGGCCAGCAGAGAAAGAAAAACCACAATATTTTTTATTAACCACGAGAAAAGATAACCTTGATGACTTCAGTAAAAAATGTACTGAAGAACAACAGGCTTTTGAACAACGCGAAGATGCTAACTTACTCTATGTAGCGCTTACCCGCGCAAAACAAATGTTATTTATTAGTGGCAGTGAACCGAAGAGCAAAAATCATGGCTGGTATGAAAAAATTTGTTCTGCATTTGACTATAAAAGTACTGAAAATTCAGAAACAATAATAATCGAAACATCTGGAACAATAGAAACCATCAGCAACTGTAAAGAGAAAAAAGACAAAACTAAAAATATTATCAGCAGTGAATTATCCTCTGTTATAAAAGTACAAAATCAGGATATCGATATTTCACCCAGCAGGCAAAACACCGTTAACTATGAACA
>JAOUOK010000445.1 GCA_029880425.1 Gammaproteobacteria bacterium | reverse complement strand
TCTCCATTATTTTTTGAATATGTTGTATACTTAAATTAGAATCCCCCCTGACATCGTGCATACTAAATCAAATGCCAATATTTGAATTATGAAATACAGTAGCACCAAGGCTGGTCATTTTTTTGGATTGTATTGAGAATGAAAATAAAAGTTGATGTTTCTCAATTGAAAAAGGGTATGTTCGTGAGTGAACTCGATCGCCCATGGACTGAAACATCATTTTTACTGCAAGGCGTCCTGATAGATGGCGCTGAAGAAATTTCAGCATTTCAGCAATCATGTAAATATGTTTTTATCGATGCTGAAAAATCAGAGCAATCACTTTACCCTCATTTACGTTCATTAGCTTCACTAAATAAACCTGCATTTACTTCCAGTCATTCAGTTACACATGAAGCTGACCAGGCTGATCATGAACAAAATAATTTTAAACAGGAACTTAAAGTCGCGCGTAAAGTTCATTCACGAACCCGGGCGTTTATAGATACGGCATTAGAAGATGTACGCTTAGGCCAGGCAGTAGATACCGAGGCTGCAAAAGATTTAGTCACCGAGGTAACAAGCAGTATTGCCCGTAGCCCACATGCCATGCTATGGCTTACAAATTTGAAAGAGCGGGATGAATATACCTCTATTCATTGTATGAATGTTTGTATCATGGCAGTGAGTTTTGGACGCACGCTTGGTATGGATAAAGCTGAACTCGAAGTCTTAGGTTTGGGTGGTTTATTACATGACCTGGGTAAAATGCGGGTCCCGCCCGAGATTCTTAATAAACCAAGCAGCTTAACATTTGAAGAGTTTGAAATAATGAAAACTCATCCCGTAGAAGGGTATGAAATGTTAAAACAGCAGGGGGGTGATTTGCCGGCTGAAGCGCTGGATATTGTTAAGCATCATCATGAACGGCGAAATGGCAAAGGTTACCCGTCACATTTAGATGGCGACAAGATAAATAACATGACCCGTATTGTTGCCATTGTTGATGTTTATGATGCAATAACCAGTGATCGTTGTTACCACGATGCCATTTCTCCTTACGATGCATTAAAGAACATGTATGAATGGGTCAATGAAGATTTTGATAAGGAGCTGGTTGAAAGCTTCATTAAATGTTTAGGCATATACCCGATTGGTAGCGTAGTGAAGTTGAATTTAGGTCACGTGGGACTGGTTGTTTCTGCCAGTGAGAACAGTAAACTACGCCCTATTGTTATGCTGGTACAAAACAGTAAAGGTGAAACATTCCCAAAACCAAAATTAATTAACCTGGCTCATCCCAAGTGGCGAAGCGGTGCTAATAAACTCGAAGTTTCACATATATTAAGTAAGAATGAATATAATTTTAATATTAAAGATATCGTCATGAATGAAAGTATAATTTGAACAACTTAAGTCGTTAATCACATTTCTTTCACAGTATTGCTATCTTCCCGTCATGCTTTTAAAGCTCCCAAAATTCTCATAATAGATTTATACTTCAGCATAGAATTTATTCTTAACCTTATTTTCCATAATAGAATTTCATAATGACAAATGCGTTAGAAATAATTGATCTGCATAAAACCTATAAAAATGGTGTTAAAGCATTAGACGGTGTTAGCCTTGAAGTTAAACAAGGCGATTTTTTTGCCCTGCTTGGTCCAAACGGGGCAGGTAAATCAACCACTATTGGTATTATTTCTTCACTAGTCAATAAAAGCAGTGGTGAAGTTAAAATATTTGGTCATGATCTTGATCGTGAACTTGAAACAGCAAAAAGTTTTATAGGACTAGTACCTCAGGAATTTAACTTTAACCAGTTTGAACCCACGATTGAAATTGTCGCGAACCAGGCGGGTTATTATGGTATCAGTCGCAAAGTGGCCTTTCAGCGCGCAGAAAAATATCTAAAGCAATTAGGTCTCTGGGAAAAACGTCGCACAATTGGCCGTGAATTATCTGGAGGCATGAAACGCCGTTTAATGATTGCCCGTGCCCTGGTACATGAACCAAAAATTCTCATTCTTGATGAGCCGACTGCAGGTGTTGATATTGAGATCCGTCGCTCGATGTGGGCATTTCTTCGGGACATAAATGAGCAAGGTACGACCATTATTTTAACAACTCATTACCTGGAAGAAGCTGAATCCTTATGCAAGCATATTGCAATTATTAATGATGGCATCGTGATTGAAAATACAGAAATGAAAACGTTGTTAGCCAAGCTGCATGTTGAAACATTTGTATTGAACTCGGATAAAAACCTGGAAAGTAAACTGGAAAACTGGGTTGAGCATGAAGGATG
>JAOUOK010000444.1 GCA_029880425.1 Gammaproteobacteria bacterium | reverse complement strand
TAAGCCACCAGGTTAATTCCCGCCTCAATCAAACTACGGATCCGGCGATATTTAATCCCGGTTATCTGCGGTTCTTCTCCTTTCCAGAAATAACCGTGGTGTACTAATAATATATCTGCTTTTTCTTCAATCGCGGCATCAACCAGGGCCTGGCTCGCGGTGACACCCGAGACAATTTTTTTGACGTCAGTTTTCCCTTCTACCTGTAATCCATTAGGGCAATAATCCTGGAAACGTTCAATCTCGAGGACTTTATTGGCGTAATTGATTAAATCTTTTAACTGAACCATGTGTTAAACCCTTTCCTAGGTTAAAATTATATTTTATATCAAATTAGTTTAACGGAATTTCGAATGCGTGTTACCAAGCTCATAACATTTATTATTCAATTTGCCACGATCGGCCTGGCGGCTGCTTTTCTTATTTTATATTTCCAGTCTGAAAAAGGAAAAAACGAAACTGAGCAAACCACCAAGCCCGGCACTGAAATCGTTGAACTGATTGAATCAACCCGCACCGTCCCGGATGCTCCCCTCGCCTCTTACGCACCCTCGGTGAAACTGGCCTCACCTGCCGTCGTCAATATTCAAACAACGAAAATCATTACCGAAAAACAACACCCGTTAATGAACGATCCGATGTTCCGCCAGTTTTTCGGAGACAGCATCGGTGAACCGCGTAAACGCATGGAATCGAGCCTGGGTTCGGGTGTTATCGTCAGTCCACAAGGTTACATCCTGACAAATCATCATGTCATAAAAGCCGCCGATGAAATTATGATCGCCCTAAAAGATGGGCGAACGGCAAAGGCAACAGTAATAGGAACCGATCCAGATACCGACCTCGCTGTACTTCATATAAAGTTAAAAAACCTGCCGGCCATCACCTTGAGTAAAAGCAATAAGATTGAAGTGGGTGACGTGGTACTGGCCATTGGCAACCCGTTTGGTGTCGGCCAGACCGTGACCTCGGGCATCGTCAGTGCAACCGGTCGTAACATGCTGGGTATTAGTACCTTTGAAAACTTTATCCAGACAGATGCGGCAATTAATCCCGGCAACTCGGGCGGTGCACTCATCAATGCTTATGGTGAACTCATTGGTATTAACACTGCTATTTTTTCTAAAAGTGGTGGCTCCCAGGGAATTGGCTTTGCCATTCCGTTAAGCCTGGCGAAAAATGTTCTGACACAAATCATTGAGTTTGGGCATGTTAAACGCGGCTGGCTAGGTGTGGCGATTCAGAATATGAACGCTGAACTGGCTAACTCGTTTGGTATGAAACAGGTCTTTGGTGTCATTATTAATGGCGTTGCAGAGAAAGGCCCAGCCGATAAAGCAGGATTAAAACCCGGTGATGTCATAACGCATATCAATGACACAAAAGTGGAAAATACGCATCACTTATTAAATTTAGTCAGCCAGGTGTTACCGGGAAATAAAATCGCCGTTGATGGCGTAAACCAGGATGGCAAGTTTTCAGTTAAAGCAACGGTGATTCAACGCCCTAAACAGGAATAAGTTTTATAAAGCCTTGTTAAGTGATTCTAACAGGGCTTTATTTTCATCTGCAGTTCCCACCGTAATACGTAAGCAATCCTTTAACAGGCCACCGGCAGGGTTAAGATTTTTAATTAATACGCCCTGTTCTTTTAATGACTGGAAGATAGCATCAGCCCTATCTTCAGCAACCCGCACTAAAATAAAATTCGCCTTGCTGGGAAAGACATGGATACCGTCAATCGCCTGCAATTGCACAAGCAGGGTTTCACGATCAGCACAGATTTGTTGCGTCTGCTGATTCAGCACATCAATATTTTTCAAAGCAAACTCGGCACTGGCCTGGGTCAGAATATTAATGTTGTAAGGTAAACGAACTTTATCAAACTCGTTTAACCACTCCGCTTTGCCCGCCAGCAAACCAAGGCGTAAACCCGCCAGGCCCATCTTGGAAACGGTACGCATCACCAGCAGGTTGTCATAAGTGTTCAGTAACGACATGAAACTGCTGCCGGCAAAGGCATGGTATGCCTCGTCAACCACAACCACGCCAGGCGCGGCTTCAATAATGCGCTTAATACTTTCTTCATCAAACAGGTTACCGGTTGGGTTATTCGGGTAGGCAATAAAAACAACTGCGGGCTCGTTCACTTCAATCGCATTCAATACCGCTGTTTCGTTTAATGAAAAATCTTCATTTAGCGGAACGCCAACATATTCCATATCAGCAAAGGTCGCGATCATGCGGTACATCACAAACCCCGGCTCAACCGAGAGAATACAACTCTTATTACCCA
>JAOUOK010000443.1 GCA_029880425.1 Gammaproteobacteria bacterium | reverse complement strand
GCCTGACCGGGTAAAATATGTTCGAGATGTGAAATAGCATCTTCAATTTGCTGGCGTATATTACTGGACTGCTTTTCTGTTTCTTCCATTTAAAGCCTCCCTGCAAATACAGCACTGAGTTCATTAACAGAAGCCCCGATCAGATCAAGCAATGGTGCTGGAAAAAAACCGATTGCGACAATGGCCATGCTCAATGTAGTCGCGGCAAACATTTCGTGCCGGTTTAAATCCTGTATCGATTGCATTTCTGCTTTAACTGGACCGGTAAACAAGCGTCCAACTGTTCGCAAAGCGTAAGCACTGGAAATTAAAACACCCAGCCCGATAATCAGCATGATCCAGCCCCAGGTGTCAAAACCACCAATTAATATATGCAGTTCAGCAACAAAACCGGCCGTGCCGGGCATACCTACCGCACCGATAAATGCCAGCGTGGTAAAAAATGCAAACCGCGGCATGACCCTTACCAGTGAACTGTAGTTATTGATGTCACGGGTATGTGTACGTTCATAGAGCAGGCCAATCAGCAGGAACATGGCACCAGCGACCAGGCCATGAGCTACCATTTGCATCACCGCACCGGTCAGCCCGACGATATTAAGGGAAGCAATGCCTAACAGCACAATACCCATGTGACTGACTGATGAATAGGCGATCATGCTTTTTAAATCTGACTGTCGCCAGGCCAGTAATCCGCCATAAATTAAACTGAATAATGCCAGTGTTGCCAACACGGGCTGCAAGGCAATAATTGCATCGGGCAGCATTGAGCTGGCACGAATCAGACCGTAAGAGCCCATTTTTAATAACACACCTGAGAGCAGAATACTGACCGGCGCAGGTGCTTCCACATGCGCTAACGACAGCCAGCCATGCAGTGGGAAAATCGGCATTTTTACCCCGAAGCCGATCAGAAAACCAAGGAAGAGCCAGAGCTGTGTATCTGCGGGTAATGTGCGCGCACTGGCCAGCATATCGGCCATCGCAAAAGAATGCCCAGGAGTGCTGTCAAATAATGCAAGAATAGCCAGCAACATGAAGACTGATCCTCCCATGGTATAGAGTACAAAATTAAGCGCAGCAGTATGACGACGCGATCCTCCCCAGCGGTCGATAAGGAAAAAAAGTGGAATCAGGTTAAGTTCCCAGAACAGGTAAAACAGTGTCCAGTCCTGTGCCATGAAAACGCCAAGCATGGCTGTTTCCAGCAACAGAATTAAAAAATAATAGGCCTTAACATGTTTTGTAATGGTCGATGAGGCCATGATCGCGATAAAACACAATAAAGTCGCCAGTAAAATCATAGGCAATGAAATGCCATCAACGCCCAGTGCATACGAGGTACCGAGTCGTGTATTCCAGGTGGTTAGCTCACTGAATTGTAAAAGTGCGCTGGAACTGTCGAAAGTAAATAATAAATTCCATGACTGCAATAACGCGGCCAGGCTTGCCAGAAGGGCCAGGTTGCGAATAAGTTTAGTCTGCTCTGAAGGAAGAACAGTAATAGTAACAGCACCAATTAATGGTAGTATCAATAATAGTGTTAGCTCGTCCATTCCAGTCCAGCTCAGGATTCAATTGAAAGTATCTGTGGGTATCTATTCTTGTTAGATGATAAATGCTGTAAAAACAGTAACATGAGATGCTTCTAAAAAAAAGCATTAGTTTAGGTTGATAATATAGAATGGAATCATATGAGTTTATTTAGTTCATAATTAATGACAATATTTAGGAAAATATAAAACAAATTAGGATTTCGATACGTTCGCCTTGCGGTGAAGACAGTTAATTCTATAGATAGTATTAAATAATAACTAACAAATTATATTTACGTAAATACATAACATCATGAAATTATACAAAATAAAATACGGGCAAACCGCTCTTCGCAAGAACATCCCACTATAATTTATTTTTTTTAAATACTTTATATAAAATTGTAATGGATGTTTAAATTCACTGCCAGGGAATTGGAACTATCTATCAACAACTTGATGCAGTGGCAGATGGTGAAGGACTCTCGCTGATAAGCTCTTGTAAGTTATGGGCGCCAATACTTATATCCCTTCAATTGCAGTTTTATCATTTCAGGTGCACCTGCAGGAATAAAATTAACTTCCAGGGGGAAATCATCTTCTTTTAAATTCCATGCATTCATACTAATGCGACAAGCTTTAAAGGTCACGCCGCGGTTAGCCAGCTTGGTTAATAATTGTGATGTTTCTTTATTGTTTGTTAACAAGGCATGAATACCATCTTCATAGGCTATCACTTCAATATTTAATTTATCTTCTCCGAG
>JAOUOK010000442.1 GCA_029880425.1 Gammaproteobacteria bacterium | reverse complement strand
TGAAATACCCATACGTTAATCACCATTCCTGTTCTAACCAAGGGATAGCAAATTAATTTTGAGCCAAGCTACAGTAAAGAGAGAAAAATTCAGACACGAAAACCTTGGCAATAATAAAACTATTGCCAAGGTTTGCAACCATAGGATCGCAAGACTTAAGTTCTCAAATATGGTCAGTTAATTAATCAGCAACACCCTAGAAATACAGACTAATTAACCATTCGCAATGGTCAAACCTTCGTGAACAATTTCAATTGTTTCAATTGAAACCTCATTACCCTCTGACTTCAAATCAGTTCCCGTTATCTTAGTTGGCCAGGCATTTGTTAAAGTCCACACCATGGTCGCATTACCTTCCTCATCCAACAAACTAATGGTGACAGGCAACCGCTTTATCGTATTCATTTTAATCTGCTTGAACCAATCCCAAAATTTATTATCACTTTTGAAAACACCTTTTTTCATCGTGATGTTGCCAACCTTCTTCATTCCCGGCATTTTAATAACCGAAAACTCTGGACTATCGCCATGGCGATATTTAATTTCTTCCGATTGGATATCTAACCCGCTGACTTCCTGAAACGACATCACCTCAGAATCCCACTTGACCTGAAAATAAAACTTCGGCATAGGCCATACAGAAGTCGATTGACTTGATCCATCATCTGCCATAATTTACCTCTATTTTTCTAAGATTAAAGAAACATGCTTCTATAAATCACATAAGTATCAAATTATGATTTCTGCAGTTGCTGCTGGAATGTTATCTCAATAAATTCAGCTGGCCTACTTAGCGCTACGAGTACCGTAACCTTTAACATGCCTTCCAGAATATCTTGTGGCGTCATTGTCTCGCCCAAGCCAACAAATACACCAAATGCATCATCTGGTGTTGCACCAGCTAGGCCACCGCGTTTCCATATACCCGTTAGAAAATTGCTGATCATGCTTTTAATCGTCACCCAGGTGTTAGATACATTGGGCTCAAACACATAGGCCTTAGTAGCTAGTTTAATAGATTCTTCAAGCATGATCATAGTTCGGCGCACATTGATATATCGCCAATCCAGACTATTTCCATCCAGTGTACGCGCACCCCAAACCAACGTACCTTCACCGATAAAAGTACGTATCGCATTAATTGATTTTCCAGCCGTTGTCACATTCAGATCTTCTTGCTGATCATGTGTAATTTCTACCGATGGTGAAACAACTGCGTTAAGACTTACATTAGCAGGTGCTTTCCATACTCCACGTGAATTATCAACCATAGTGTAAACACCGGCCATTCCAGCACTTGGCGGCAACAAATTAAGTTTATCTTTAATAGCAACCATGACGATGTCATACAATGGACATACTGCACTCAGTATCTTGTGCAGTTCTTCATCAGTCGACATTGTGTCTGTTTTGGTCTTTGCTGTTAGCTCTGCAATCTTGGCAGCAATTTCCTTATTTTTCTTTTCATCCTTCTGGATAATATCCAATTCTGCTTTCAGCAAAGCTTGAAACTTATCCAAATTTGAAATATTTCTAAAGCTCAGGTCACTTTTTTGCACAATTGAAGTATTTAGCCATGGATAGTATGCCGCTGCAAAATCAAGATTATTCGTTCCCAAGTTATTTCTAAAATTATCAATGCACTCACTATCTTGCGCTTCTTTGTAACCATCGAATACATCTAAAATAGCAAAACGATTTTTCATCACACGCCCGCAATGACCAAGCATTGCTTGTTGTAACGATATACAATCTGCTTGTGCTAGTGACATGGCATCTGGAATAACTACCAT
Source organism: Gammaproteobacteria bacterium (assembly GCA_029880425.1). Taxonomy (GTDB): domain Bacteria; phylum Pseudomonadota; class Gammaproteobacteria; order UBA6429; family Thiohalophilaceae; genus JAGLTQ01. Next base: position 507 of record JAOUOK010000442.1, on the reverse strand, counting down.
GGTAGGTTCTTGCTCTTTTAGCAATACATTAATACCAGCACTTAATTTTGGCTTCTCAATACTGTCGCTATATTTACCAACAGAAACGATATAACAAGCTCCCCCGCCATTCTGGAAAAAAAGCATCATACTGTGATACAAGAAAAACCTTTTATTCTCCTGATCAAGAAGATATTCAGTATCACCACTCGAGAAATCAGCTTCTGATGCCAATACAACTGCAGCAGTCTTTTCTGCTCCCTTATCTGAGCCACTGTCTTTGTCGGATTTTAAATCTGTTATTTTAAATTTGGATTCTGGCGGACCACCATAAAAGTTAATAAATTCGGACATGGAAGAAATACGCCATGCTTTTTTTAATAAAGACTTTCCCTTATTATCTGCGCGCTCTGTGTAACCAATAAAAGCAGGTACCGCAGTAGCCACTTCCACCACAGAATTAGGAAACGCATTTTTTTCAACAATATAGACACCCGGTGTTTTATACTGCCCCATAATCAGCTCCTT
>JAOUOK010000441.1 GCA_029880425.1 Gammaproteobacteria bacterium | reverse complement strand
AAGTTATGTAAGTTGTTGATTTATATTGATTTAGAAGTATTTTGTACGGGCTAAATTTGGCATTTTCCTGAATTTTGTCTAAAATCCAGATATTGTTTTAATTAAATCGTATATGTAGTTATACAACATATCTAGATTGGAAATCAAGAGTATGCTTTAACTCTTTGATAATTAAAATATTTTATGCATAAGGTCACTCGCGGAGTTGTGTGCTACGGGTGAAATATCACCCCCCACAAAAGAACGCAAGGAGAGTCACACATGAGTTGTGCCGTAGTCATTAACCTTGATTATGAAAATAATTCTGAAGAGGTTTGCCAGGAAATATGGGATGCCATTAAAAAAAATATGATCCAGGCCGGTTTTAGACTGGATAACCGGGTCTTCATTACCAACCGTGAAAAAGAAGAAGCCTGTACATTAGCCCGCAGTGTAATTGAAAATATGGAAGCCCACCTGGAGTTTGATCAAAAAAAGTTATTTTTGTATTTAAAGGATTTTTACGCGTATGACATGGAACACACCATGAACCTGTTGCTGCCTAGCAATGATGACATTCTTGTTTCAACTGAATCGAAGTTTTAGTTAAACGGGATTTACTTATCTTCCCTGGTTCTGACCCTGGCTAATTGTTCCCGGATATGGTGTGTACTTCCAATTTGGTGGCCAAAATAATAGCCCATGAAAAAAATAGCGAGAGCAGACAGGGTGACGAGGAAAATGGATAACATATCAATACTCCGTGGCTGGGTTGGTTCTCGTGGATTGATATATTTATTATCGTCTAGAATTAGCTGCTCATTAATATTTTAAGCCGGTAATGTGATGAATTTCAGATTTTCTTTTCAGGTATAGAAATAGGTCTCATGCGTTCCAGCAGTGGCTTACTTTCCAGTCCCAGTCGTTGCTCATAAATGATAGTGTAAGTAAGCACTCGCTTGAGATATTTACGTGTCTCGTTAAAGGGTACATTTTCGATCCAGAGATCTGCACTTTGTGGCTCTGTTTTAGGTAACCAGCTTTTTACTCGCCATGGGCCAGCATTGTAGGAGGCTGTTGCAAGAATCTTGTTTCCATTGAAACGCTCCTGGAGTTTACGCAGGTAACGGACCCCGAGCTTAATATTGATATTACTTTTGAGTAAATCACGCTGCCTGGGACGCTTAATACGCAATGAGCGTGCCACTTGTCGTGCTGTGCGAGGCATGAGCTGCATCAGGCCCAGAGCGCCGGCTGAGGAGCGAGCATCCTGGGTAAAAGCACTTTCCTGTCGAATCACGGCAAAGGCCCAGGCCGGGTTTATTTTTTCGTGCTTGGCCTGTTTTTCGATATATTTTTTATGTGCCAGAGGGAACCGCAGCTCAAGGTCATCCCAATGTTGGGCCAGGGCAAGAGTAATAATACTTCGGTCATGCCAGCCCCATTTATTGGCTAATTGCGCGGCGATGAGAAGTTGCTTCTTGTCCATGCGTTGAATCGCAAAGTGCCATTCACGGCGTGCTTCAACCACGCGTTTGAGTTGGTACAGTTCACCGGCACGGGCAACCGCGGGAATGTGTTGAAGCTTAACCAGTTCAGCCGCAGGGGTGTTAATTGGGCGGTGAGTGAGCTGGTAGCGATCACCAATGCGATCTGCGGCTAAAAAACTGTAATAAGAGCGGTTATCAGTAATCTGTAAATACAGGGAGCGTGCCTCATCGAGCCGGCCCATTTCTTCTAATGCACGTGCACGCCAGTAATGCCAACGCTCACTATTCTTGTCATGACTCTTTAAATTATTAAGCCAGGCAAGCGCCCCTTCCCAGTCTTTATCACTAATTGCTGAGAGTATATGCGGGGTGATCACGTCTGTAGCACGGCTATCGAGTTTAAGTTTTTTCAGGGTATCCCGGCTCAGTGGGGTTGCAGCCCTGGCCAGTGACAAGGAGAGACGGCGCTCTATACGTTCTTTTTCTTCAGCATTGAAGTGGTATTTATTTCTAATTTCTTCCCAGTATTCTGCCGCCATTAATGGTTTACGACGCGCCAGGCGGGTCATGCCATCAACCAGGATCCAGTGCATGATAGGCGAATGCTGGTTCTTAAAATGCTGGTTGGCCTTGAGCACATATTGAGGATTACGCTGGACTTTTTTCCATAAAGAAAGCCAGAAACGTTCCTCCTTGGGCAAGGATTTTCCAAGATACGTTGCCAGGCGACGCTTACCCTTGTTCATCACCAGGTGAATGCGTGCCCAAAGCCGCGGGCTGGTCAGGTAACCGGCTTTTGTCCATTTATTTAATATTCGGTCACAACTTTTGG
>JAOUOK010000440.1 GCA_029880425.1 Gammaproteobacteria bacterium | reverse complement strand
CAGAAGAGTATGGTCATGGCACTGTTGAACATACAGACTCTGAAAAATTCTCTGTACATAACTATGAAGATCGTTCCGCACACGAAATTATTTCTTCGGATGATTTATTCTTAGGTCACTTTGAATACACGCCACGTCATATACGTGCTGAAGATGTACCAAATTCTGATGAAGTCTTAGGTCACTTCCAGGAACGTATGAAAGGTCTTTCTGAAGAAGAAGCTAAAGAAGAAGCTGATCGTTGCATGAGCTGTGGTATGTGTTTCGAGTGTGATAACTGTGTTATCTACTGCCCACAAGACGCTGTTTATCGTGTACCAAAAGGTGAATCTACTATGGGGCGCTATGTTGCAACTGATTACTCTAAATGTATCGGTTGTCATATCTGTGCTGATGTTTGCCCAACGGGTTACATCGACATGGCAATGGGCGACGCTTAATTTAGTAAGACTGAAATAAGATTAAACTGAGGATAACTGTAAATGATGTCACTGAGACAGTTTGCAAAACACCTGGTCGTATTCGCAGGGTTAACAGCCCTGCCAATGCTTTCAAATGCTGGTGATTTAGGCCCTGTTCCACCTAAGGCTAAAGCAAAAGCAAATGAAAAAACCGAGTGTGTTGAGCCCATTGCTAAAATTCGTAAAAATCACATGGAGCTTTTAAAGCATAAACGTGATGAGACTATGCGTGAAGGTGTACGAACTAAGACACACAGTCTGACTGAATGCATCGATTGTCACGTAACACCAAAGGAAAACGGTGAATTTGCTCGCATTGGCGACAGTGAACACTTCTGTAGTAGTTGTCATAACTATGCTGCGGTAAATGTTGACTGTTTTGACTGTCACTCAGATTTGCCTGAAGGTGCATCAAACAAGTTACACTCTTTAAACAAGAAAAACCCTCACCACAAAGAATTAGCAGCAAACGGTTCTTTAACAAAAGAAACCTTAAATGTGCTGACTGAAGGAGACAACAAGTAATGTCACCTAATAAATCAGAACAAAAGACCAACCAATACCGCCGTAAGTTTCTTACGCAATCTGCTGCTGTCGCAGGTTTAGCAATAGCGCCAGGTATTGTCTTAAATCAAGTGGCTCATGCAAAAGCAGATGCTGATAAAGCATCCGAAGCAAATCGCTGGGGCATGTTAATAAATACCAACAAGTGTGCTCAAGGCTGTACTGATTGTGTAACTGCCTGTAAGACAGAAAATGGTTGGGGTACTGGCGAAACTCATTCAAGCAAAGAACAACAAGCGCAATGGATTCGTAAAGTTACAATTACAGATAAGCAAACAGGTCATGTTCAATCATTACCTTTAATGTGCCAACACTGTGAAACCGCGCCTTGTGTTGATGTATGCCCTACTGGTGCATCAATGAAGCGTAAAGACGGCATTGTTCAGGTTGATAAACACATTTGTATCGGTTGCCGTTATTGCATGATGGCTTGTCCATACAAAGCACGTTCATTTATACATGAAAAGCTGGAACTACAAAAAGCTACAGCGCCACGCGGTATCGGTACAGTAGAATCCTGTAATATGTGTGCTCACCGTGTTGATAAAGGTGAAAACCCGGCCTGTGTTGAAGCATGTAATAAAGCAGAACACGGTGCAATGATTTTTGGTGACCTGAAAGACGCTAACAGTGCAATTTCAATCGAATTGAAAAAACATGGCGGCGAACAGATTCGTGCAGATCTTGGTTTAAATACCGGCGTACGTTATCAAGGCCTTTAATCATAAATACCTTTTTATAAAACTGAATATAAATACTAGGTAAAGAGAAGTCTTCACATGAAAAAACCAGTTTTTAAACAAATTGACGGTAACACTACAAATTACTGGATGTTACTTGCCCTCTTAGGCAGCTTCATACTTGCTGCTGTTGGTTCTCATTTTTACATGGAACATGGCGGTCATTATGTTACAGGAATGAGTAACCAAATCGTATGGGGCTTGCCTCATGTATTTGCTGTTTTCCTCATTGTCGCAGCATCTGGCGCACTCAACGTAGCTTCTATTTCATCAGTATTTGGAAAGACCGCCTATAAACCACTTGCACCTCTTTCAACACTGCTTGCATTAGCCTTATTAGCCGGTGGTTTAATGGTATTAGTTTTAGATTTAGGTCGTCCTGACCGCCTAATCGTCGCCATGACACAATATAACTTTAAATCAATTTTTGCCTGGAACATGATTTTATATAATGGTTTCTTTGCAATTGTTGGTATTTACATGTGGACCATGATGCAACGTAACATGAATAAGTACAGCAAAATTGCAGGGTTCAGTGCGTTCATCTGGC
>JAOUOK010000439.1 GCA_029880425.1 Gammaproteobacteria bacterium | reverse complement strand
AGGTTATGTCGGATATGACCAGGGCGGGTTATTGACCGAGGAAATTAATAAGCATCCACATGCCGTGTTATTGCTGGATGAAATTGAAAAGGCACACCCTGAAGTCTTTAATCTCTTACTCCAGGTGATGGATCACGGCACATTAACAGATAACAATGGCCGTAAAGCGGATTTCCGTAATATCACCATTATCATGACAACCAATGCCGGTGCTGAGCAATTAAGCCGTTCTTCAATGGGCTTTACCACCCAGGATCATTCATCAGATGGTATGGAAACGATTAAGAAATCCTTCTCACCTGAGTTCCGTAACCGGCTGGATGCCATTATTCAGTTCAAACAACTCAGCCAGGACATGATTGCACATGTGGTTGATAAGTTTATTTTTGAATTTGAACACCAGCTTGAAGAAAAAGGCGTCACACTGAGTATTGATGATGAAGTACGTACCTGGTTAGCCATTAAGGGTTATGACCCTGTTATGGGCGCACGCCCAATGACCCGGGTTATCCAGGAACAAATTAAAAAGCCTTTAGCGGAAGATTTACTCTTCGGTGCCCTGACAAAAGGCGGACACGTCACGGTGAAAGTCAAAGATGATAAATTAGTATTCGACACGCAAAGCAAAAATTTGCCTGCGAAACAGGATGCATAATAATGGAGGTCGGTTCTCGTAGTGCCCCACATCAAAAATAATTGTAGTGGGTATTAGGCCAACAAATAGTATAAAATTTAAACACTGTATTGGCCTGATGGCCGGGTTACAGCAGATTTTAAGAGTTATCGACCGCGGAAGACAATACGTCCTTTACTTAAGTCGTACGGAGTGAGCTGAACGGTTACTTTGTCACCAGTTAAAATACGAATATAGTTTTTACGCATTTTACCTGAAATGTGTGCCGTAACGACATGTCCATTTTCAAGTTCAACTTTAAAAGTTGTATTAGGCATTGTATCGATAACAGTGCCTTCCATTTCAATATGTTCTTCTTTCGCCATTTAAATCTCGTAAACCAGCTGTTTAATCATGAGGTTAAAAATCAGGCGCAATAATGCCTGAATCAGGCGAAAACATCAAAGACTGATTGCTTTAGTCTGTAAATAAATTGTGTTTTAAACCTAGGCGGAGATTTTTGTCCACTCAATAGGTTGCCAAACCACGTGTGGATGCGTTGCTTCATCAGAAATAACGATATCCATGCCTAAAAACTGCGTGAGTTTTGCTAAATCATGGATTTCTGATAATTGCTGACGCAATGCATCAAAATGTGCCTGGTTAATATAGAGCAGGTTTGCATGATAGCCATGACTTAATTCAAAGCCGTGAGCTAAGTGATAGAGGAAGCTTAACATTGTGACCCTCCTTTTATCCTGGTTAAGGATAGTTGCTAGAGTTAACAGTACAGAATAATTGGGGTATTTCTGTATTGTTTTATATATCGGCTGTTTCTCTCCCTTTTGAAATAAATATAGCCAATATTTGTTACATTATTGTAAAAAATTGAAAAAAAAGTGTGATCTAGCACAAGATATTGTGTTTTTTTATCGTTTTTTACCCAAATGTAGTATCGAGAGTGTTCTAGCTAAGCTTTTTGAGCCACTGCCATTCTTGTCCATCGAAGAACTCGATGGGCTGATAATTAGCCTTGTAAGACATTTTTTTTGTCTTGGGATTCCAGTAACCGAGATAAAGCCAGTCAAGATTGCGAGATTTGATGTAATCAATTTCAGATAATACGCCAAATACGCCCAGCCCACGGCTTGATAAACCAGGCTCAAAGAAGGTGTATACGGCCGAAACACCATCATCAAAAATATCAATTACCGCGACCATGACAAGTTTATTCTCTAAACGAAATTCGAGGAGTTTTGACTCACTCCAGGCAGCATGGATTAAGGATTCATAACTCTCAGGCTCATCTTTATCCATTCCGCCACCGGCATGGCGGCCTGTCATATAGCGACGATATAAATCGTAATGTTCAGCATTATAAATGGCGTCTTTTTCCTCGAAACTAATGTCTTTGTTTTGCGATAAATTACGGCGCTGGCTTCTGTTGGGTTTAAATTCTTCGACAGGAACACGTACAGGAATACAAAGGCCACAATCATGGCAGTGAGGACGATAAATATTTGAGCCACTGCGCCTGAATCCAAGCTTGGCCAGTGTGCTGTACTGTTTCATTGAAACGGCATAATTGGGATCAACAAAAAGGGTGATGGCCTGGCGATCGTTTAAATAACTGCACTCGTGTTCAGGCGTAAGATAAAAATTAATCTCGTCTATGGATCTGTCATCGGTGTTGTTATTACTGTCA
>JAOUOK010000438.1 GCA_029880425.1 Gammaproteobacteria bacterium | reverse complement strand
GAACCCTTCTGCACCAACCAGGTTTCTAATCATGCGTACAACTTCTGCACCTTTATTGTAGACAGTAACAGTATAGAAATTACTGATTTCGATATAATGGTCAGGACGAACAGGATGTGCCATAGGGCCTGCATCCTGTGCAAATTGGTGAGAACGCAAAATATTTACATCATCAATTCTTTTTACTGCACGAGAATTAAGATCAGCAGAAAATTCCTGATCACGAAATACGGTAAAACCTTCTTTAAGGCTTAACTGGAACCAGTCCCGGCAGGTTACACGGTTGCCAGACCAGTTATGAAAATACTCATGGCCAATAATACTCTGAATATTATAATAATCTGCATCAGTTGCGGTTTCCGGGCTGGCTAATACACAAGATGCATTAAAAATATTTAATCCCTTATTTTCCATTGCGCCCATATTAAAGTCATTTACCGCAACAACCATATATATATCTAGGTCATATTCGCATCCATATGTATCTTCATCCCATTTCATGGCTTGCTTTAGCGATGACATTGCATGATCACATTTGTGACTGTTTTCATGCTCAACGTAGACCTGCAATAAAACTTCCCGGCCAGACATCGTAATAAAGGTATCTTCTTTTACAAACAGATTGCCTGCAACAAGAGCAAACAGGTAACTCGGTTTTAAACTTGGGTCATGCCATTTAATCCAGTGTTTACCTTTACCATCATTACCTTTTTCAACCGGGTTGCCATTTGATAACAGCACAGGATAATTTTTCTCATCTGCTATCAAAGTCACTGTATATCGTGACATTACATCGGGCCTGTCTGGAAAATAAGTTATCCGGCGAAAACCTTCTGCTTCACACTGTGTACAAAACATATAACTCGAAAGGTACAAGCCTTCCAGGGCCTTATTGTCCGCAGGGTTAATAACGGTAATAATTTCAATACTAAAAACATCAGGTACTTCCTTAATCGTGAGATTTTCCAGTTCACACTGGTATCCATCACTCGTGAGAAGTTCACAATCTAATTTAACTGATAGTAAATCAAGGTTTTGCCCATCAAGCACTAAAGCTTTCTCAGCTGTCTCAGAAACAGGATTACGTCTTACTGATAAAACCGATGTCACTTTTGTTTTTTCACTCTCCAGCTCAAACACTAGATTAACGTCATCAACAAGGTAAGCCGGCGGCTGATAGTCTTTCAGGTAAATAGTTTCAGGCGTTTTCTGTTTATTTTGACTCATGATTTATCCTGTTGAGGAAGTTATTTAATTGCGTTTCTGCCACGATGAACTTTTAGCTTTCCAAATTTTGTATTGATTTTATCCGTAACCGCATCAAGTTTACTATGTCTTATTGTTTGACTGAATAAATCACCCTGTTCCATATCGTCATTTTCCAGTCCTGACACACCTACTCCTAACAACCTGACAGGTTTAAATTTATTATTCAAAATCTTGCTGATTATGTTTTTCACAAACAACCATATGTTATCTGTATGATTTGTATGAATAGATAGTGATTTAGAACGTGTAATGGTGTCAAAATCATTAAAACGTATTTTTACAATCACAGTTTTTGCATATTTTCGTTTTTCTCTTAATCTTGCTGCTACTTGCTCAGTAAGGACAGATAAAACAGCCAGGATACTATCCCTTTCAGAAATATCCTCATTAAAGGTTTTTTCAGCTGAAATTGATTTAGCTTTTGCATCTGTAATAACCTTACGATCATCAATTCCGTTTGCAAGCTGATAAATATGATGTCCTAACTTAGCAAAACGATTAGTCAGCCAGGTAAGTGACTGTTCACGTACATCTCTGATCGTAAATATTCCGTATTGATGTAATTTTTGTTCTGTTTTATTACCAACACCCCATATTCTGTTTACCGGTAAAGGATCAAGAAAAGACTGAACTTCGTTTTCCTGCACAACAACAAACCCGTTTGGTTTGCCAATATCCGAAGCAATTTTTGCAATAAATTTATTAGGACCAACTCCTGCGGATGCGATGAGTCCCAGTTCGTTTTCAATGTCCTTTTTTATCTGTAAGGCGATATCACGTGCACTACCAAATAATTTTTGACTTGCCGCGACATTTAAAAAAGCTTCATCTAATGACAAAGGTTCAATCTCGGGTGTATAGCGGTAAAATATCTCGTGTATTTGTCGTGATACATTAACATACAGGGGCATATTCACTGGCAGGCAGGTTAAATGTTTACAGCGGGCTAGTGCCTGGGTAACTGGCATAGCGCTACGAATACCAAATTTTCGTGCTGCATAATTTGCAGCCGCTACTACACCCCGTGAATTGGTAGCTCCTCCGACGATCAAGGGTA
>JAOUOK010000437.1 GCA_029880425.1 Gammaproteobacteria bacterium | reverse complement strand
TAACCTTCTTCATCTACTTCAAATTGTTTACCGTTTACATCGATAGACGCCATGATAATTCTCCTATTAAAAAAATCTTTTTATAGCCAAGCACTAACTGTGTCATTTTCAACAGTCAACTCAACAAAACCCTTATAATCGACAACTTTAACACCATCGATTAAACGATCTTCACTTAAACCACGGGCTTTAATATCAGGACCGAGTACATAAAAGTTTAGATCACCTTTAGCATTATCAATAACACTAGATTTGCTACCACCGCTCATAGCGCTATAAACGCCATCTTCAATTAAAAGAACTGAGCCGCCTTTAGCTGCCAGGCGTACACATGCTTCTAATGTGTCACGTTCATAAGTGGATTTATTTACTGTATGTAATATAGACATTTCATTCTCCCCTTAGAAACTTAGCACGACATCTTGCGTATCAAATAGCTCAGCAAGTTCGGCAGAAGTTACAACACGGATTGAATCTTTTTCAGCCCAGTCTTCATCTTCGTCTTCCCAGACTAAATGTTGAAGGTCATCAAGAGTTAAACCGCGTGCTTCGAGTGATTCTTTTTCAATGTAAATTTTGTTTACATCATAATCACCTAAAGCAGAGTAGGTAGGTGAGAAGTTTTTAATACCAACTTCAGTCGTATCCTGACCTTTCATCAACTGGTAAACACCATCATCAACGAAAGCTAAAGAGACTTCCTGGTCGAAAGCAGCGCCAATTAGTACAACTTCGAGAGATTCCCAAGCGTAAATTGTACCATAGGGTGCCTTGCGGTTGATGTACATAAATTTCTTTGCATCAGACATTTTCAAACACCCTTAAATTAATCGCCGAAAACAACAAGACGGTCAGATTCAATTCCAGCTTCGATTAACTGGCCGAGACCAGAAATACGGAAACCGTCCATGATATTCATTGCATCTTTACCATTACGTTCCATTTCACCTTGATCAACGATGCCGCGACGCTGCGCAGCAGCAACACAAACGACCAGGTCGATATTGTGTGCTGCAGCTAACTCAGACCACGTTTTTTGGATGTTTACATCATCCTGTGGTGGAGACGCGAGTTTAGTGCCGTTATTAACACCATCGTGATAGAAGAATACACGGAAGATCTCATGACCAGCTTCAATAGCAGCTTTAATATAATTAATCGCTGTTATAGAAGCTTCATGGTTATAAGGCCCTTCACTAACTTGAACACTAATCTTCATAATTCAAAACCCTTCGTTTAGAAACGGATATGAGTTGAAGCGTTCAGGCTGTTACGAGCACCACGCCAGTTATCAATATGATACTTAGTGAATGGTAAACCAGTAACTTCGAAGAAACGTGGCCAACCGATACGGTCGATCCAGTCGTTAATACGCTCCCAATCTTTAGCACCTTCTTTGTACTCTTTAAGGATACGCTTAACGATTGCAGTTGCTTCAGGCCAACGTGGCGGGTTATTTGGTACACCAGCAGCTACTAATTTTTGGAAAGTAGGTTTGCTACGTGCATTTGAGTGGTTACCACCAACCCAGATAGCTAACTTAGAGTTTTCTGGATCATTGATTTGCATTGGAGGACATGGCGGGAAACATGCACCACAACAGATACATTTCTTCTCATCAACTTCCAATGAAGGCTTACCGTTAACCATTGCAGGACGAATCGCAGCAACCGGGCAACGAGCAACAACTGTTGGACGCTCACATACGTTAGCAACTAAGTCATGGTTGATCTTAGGTGGCTTAGTGTGTTGAACATTGATAGCAATATCACCCTGACCACCACAGTTAATCTGGCAGCAAGAAGTAGTGATATGAACACGGTTAGGCATGTTGCATTGTTTGAACTCGTCAATTAACTCGTCCATCATTGCTTTAACAACACCTGATGCGTCAGTACCTGGAATATCACAGTGTAACCAACCCTGAGTGTGAGACATCATTGCAACAGAGTTAGCAGTACCACCAACGATGAAACCTGCATCTTCTAAAGCTTTGATTAAGGGTTCAACTTTAGCTTCATCTGTAACCATGTATTCAATGTTTGAACGTAAAGTAAAGCGGATAAAACCATCTGCAAACTTATCACCAATTTCAGTAAGTTTACGTAAAGAGTAGATATCCAAGATACGTTGAGTACCTGCTTTAACAGTCCAAATTTGATCACCACTGTGAGCCACGTGTAATAAAACACCTGGACGTGGATGTTCATGATATTTCCACTGACCGAAATTTTTACGCATTGTTGGATGCATATACTGGAAGCCATCTGGGCAACCAGACTCAATCGGTGAACGCATATCTTCAAGAGCCATATTTATCTCCTAGTTCT
>JAOUOK010000436.1 GCA_029880425.1 Gammaproteobacteria bacterium | reverse complement strand
GAAAATGTCGGTGCCTTACTTTCACCTTCAGCTACTGTTGAAGAAATGTATTTAATGCAAAAACTCATGCGTGCGATTGGTTCTGATAATATTGATCACCGTTTGCGCCAGGCCGATTTCAGTGGTGAAGAAAATGCTCCCCAGTTTCCATCACTAGGGCAGTCATTAACAGATTTAGAAAGTAATGATGCGATATTATTAGTTGGTTCATGGATCAGAAAAGATCAACCTATTATTGGACATCGGGTTCGTAAGGCAGCGCGTAACGGTGCATCCGTTATGGCCGTGAATACGGTTGATTATGACTTTAACTTCCCTGTGTCAGAAAAAGCCATTACCTCACCTGCTCAAATGGTGGATTCGTTAGCGGCGATTACCAAGGCACTTTTAAGCTTAACCGGTAAGCCTGCTGCAGAGGGGTTAGACAATCTATTAAGTAATGTGAATCCTGCTGAGAACCATACAAAAATTGCAGCGCAATTAAATAGCGCGGATAAAGCAACGGTTATCCTGGGTACCCAGGCGATGTTACAACCTCAAATGGCTGACTTACGTGCATTATCCAGCATGATTGCTGAACTTTCTGGTGCAACATTAAGTATATTAACTGATGGTGCAAATGCTGCTGGAGCATGGTTAACCGGTGCAGTTCCGCATCGTGCCTGTGGTGGTGAAAGTACAAATGGCAAAGCTGTAAATGAAATGTTGACTTCAGGAATGAATGCATTTGTTCTGTTGGGTATTGAGCCTGAATTTGATTCAGTAAACCCGTCTGTTGCCATCAAAGCTATGAATGATGCGGACTTTGTTATTTCTATGACACCCTTTGTAACAGAAGAAATGAAAGCATATGCAGATGTCTTATTGCCTGTTTCGCCTTCGAGTGAAACATCAGGAACATTTATTAATGCTGAGGGTAAATGGCAAAGCTTTAGCGGTGCGGTGACGCCACTGGCTGAAACGCGTCCGGCATGGAAAGTACTTCGTGTACTGGGAAATATTTTTGAGGTTGATGGTTTTGATTACATTACTTCAGAAGATGTGCGTGATGAAGCAAAACAACAAGCAGGGGATATGGATAGTTCTAATAAAATGAACTGGCATTGTCCTGCAAGCCTGGCACAACAAGCAGATGTAATTAACCGTATCGCTTTATTACCTGTTTATGCTGTTGATAATGTTGTTCGGCGCTCACAGGCATTACAACAAACTGAAGATGCTATCCCGGCATGTGTCATCCTCAATACTAAACTTGCAAAAGAAAATAATATCCAGGATGAAGATGATGTTTTTGTTAGCCAGGACAGCAATAAGGTTACATTAAGAGCATACATAGAAGATTCTGTACCGGATAACTGTGTCATGATTCCCCAGGGTGTAGCGGGTGTTGAAGAGTTGGGTACAGCTTATTCTGAAATAACACTAAGTATGAAAGGCTAATGAGAGAGTTGGAACGATAGAATGGAATGGTTAAATACAGGCATTGAATGGTTCACATCCTTGTATCTTGCATTACCCATGTGGTTGCAGGACACTGTTTGGATCGTGGTAAAGATTGTTGCCATTATGGTTCCTTTAATGCTGACGGTAGCATATTTCACATACTTTGAACGTAAAATCATTGGCTCAATGCAAATTCGAATGGGACCAACCAGGGTTGGCTTCTTTGGCTATAGCCTGTGGGGATTAGGTCAACCGATTGCCGATGCCGTCAAGCTCATGTTCAAGGAAATTATTATTCCGACCGGGGCAAATAAATACCTGTTCCTGACAGCACCTTTATTATCCCTGGGACCTGCACTGGCAGCCTGGGCGGTATTGCCTTTTGGTGATGGCATGGTACTCGCGGAAATTAATGCTGCATTGTTATACGTATTGGCTTTAACTTCAGTCGGTGTATACGGTGTTATTATTGCGGGCTGGTCATCAAATTCAAAATATGCGCTGTTAGGTACGATGCGTTCGGCTGCACAAATCGTTTCTTATGAAATCGCAATGGGATTTGCATTAGTCGGTGTTTTAATTGCTGCTGGTAGTTTAAACCTGGGTGAGATAGTTAACGCACAGAAAGGTAACTGGGGTGTTGTGAACTGGTTTATGTGGCCATTGTTCCCATTATTTCTGATTTACTTTATTTCAGGTGTGGCTGAAACCAACCGTGCGCCGTTTGATGTGGCAGAAGGTGAGTCAGAGATTGTTGCAGGTTTCCATGTTGATTATTCAGGTATGGCATTCGCGGTTTTCTTCCTTGCTGAATATGCCAACATGATTTTAATTTCCGCGTTGACTGCTCTTATGTTTATGGGTGGTTGGTTATCACCGCTAACAGGTTTTGGATTT
>JAOUOK010000435.1 GCA_029880425.1 Gammaproteobacteria bacterium | reverse complement strand
TTAATGACTTTTTTTAAAAAACAGCGCAAAGCTAACCCTGAACATTAATACCAGGCTTAAAACAAACAGCATAAACGATATCACAATTAACGCCTCGGCCATGGTAATACCGAATAATAATTCCGGTGTATAACCACAGGCCTCCTGGACTTCAAATACCAGGGGAAACCACTTATCCAGTGCAAACCATGCGGGCAGCCCCGACTGCATATTACAACTTCCCTCGACAAATCCACGTTCAATACCCAGCAACATGTATGAACGCTCAAGCATCCCTGCCCAGCATATGCTCATCAGGGCATGAACAGTGAATAAGCCATAACGATGTTGCTTTAACTTCAGTGCTAGCAAGGCAATAAAAAAAATAAACACCACCCAGATACGCACATGAATACAGAGCACGCAGGGATAATAGTTAAGACCATATTGATAGAACAGCGCTAATGCTTCTAACACTAACGCCAGTGCAACCAATGCAAACCAGTAATATTTATGTGCCGCTATCTTGTCGAATTTATCCAGCATAATGAATTCACTGCAATCAATTATCGTCTCTTTTATATATTATAAGATATTATGCTCTACCTTCATTTGATTTTAATAATTTATAAGAGAACAACACCCTTTAAACATTAGAAACAAATTTTCTCTGACACCTTATCGTAAAAGCATAGTACATATGAATTAATATGATTATTCTGCAAGCAACGAGTAGAACTAGTTAGTCACAAGTTCTACTGCAATCCCAAAGCTATTGACCTTTTTATAATAATCAACGAGATCACTGTTATAACCTTTCGATGCCCATATCATTACGGGGACATTTTTTATACGAACAGCCCATTCAGCACGAACGCTATTATATTTAAACGTGTCTTCGTAACCAGTAGTGAAACTAAAAAATACTTTATTGCTTTTAAATATCTTGTTATTAATAAAAGTTGTGTCGTACTTTAGTTTTAATCGAATACCATCAACGCTGTCACGAGGCTTACCTTCCGGGTTATTCTCCCAGCTATTATATTCTTCTTTCTTACCCTGCAAAAAACCATCATCCAGGAAATAGCGCAGCTGCAGATAACCGGTGAAAATACTACTTTTAGAAAAGGGAACGTTACGCCTAAATTTCCAGGTGGCACCTACATAATCCCAGCCACGGCTAATATAGTCATTTGCAAAATCTGCATCTTCACCTGCCGTGGTAAAACTATTACGCTTTTCATTATAGGCCGCTAATGTATCGATGCTTTGGCCATTAGATTCATGACCATAGGCAATATCGATATAGTCACGATGAGTATAATCCAACCAGTAACGTCCAAACATTTCCGGGTTAAAACGTTTACTGATAACCGGTGAAGAATCGCGGTTACCAATGTACTGGGAAAAGCGCCCTGTAAAAGCCAGGTAGATATGTGGAAACCAGCCCCAGTTTGCGGGTTGTGGTTCACTACTATGGAACATTGGATATTTCAGGGAAATCTTGAAGTCCATGTAACCGACATCATTGTCATCATACCTGTAACCGAGAAGGTTAGGCTCATAACTTTCCAGGCTTCCAAAAGTATCACCCACTTTCTTTGTATCGCTGTCTTCGGCATAAAGCGGTATTGAAAAAGCCGAACAGGCCATAGCAATAATAATGAAGAATTTAGAATACGCTGATGGCATTAAGAAACACTCCTTTGATTCAACCCTTTAAGTTGGGGCCAGGGTAAAAATAATTTCTATTTAACGGGTTGGGTTTACACAGGCCTGGCTAGCAACAGACTTTATTCAGGTTTATTTAACTCAAGCACCACGTAGCCTTGTGCCTGGTATTTTTCGATCTGCTCAGGTGCACGTTCTGCAATATCAACAAAGGTAACAAACTCCCCTGCTTTAACACCTGAACTTGCCGCATTGTAAGCACAGATATGAAAGGTGACTCCCTCATCATTAATCAAGGTTTTCACCTGCTTATGCGCATTAGCATAACGCTGCACATTACTTCGGGTTAACTGGAATTGCTCAACACCATGGGAAACCAGCGCAAGTTTGATGCTCGGAAATTTTTCACGTAACTGGCGTGAATAGGTCTTCACCATCGGCACAACCCAGTTCAGCCCTTCCTTGTCACCACTGGCGACATCAAACACCACACCTTTCGGTGCCTGTTCAGATGACAGTATTTGCTTTAACCCGTCTTCGCCACTGAGTTCACAGGCCGTCAACATTAAAGAAAAAACAAGCAATAAGGGAAAATAGACTTTTTTCATTTTTATCTCCTGGGTAGATAACCGAGCTTAAATAACTCTACCCGTATTTTCTACTATAAAAGGCATGAAACAGCTCATTATGTCT
>JAOUOK010000434.1 GCA_029880425.1 Gammaproteobacteria bacterium | reverse complement strand
AAATGGTTTTTTCGCTTCGCCAACAGTAATGACAAGCGAGTTTGCCAGGCAGCGTTGACCGGCACAACCAAATGCACTATCAGCAATGATTTTTGTGGTCATTTCTGGATCAGCATCGGGCATAACAACGACAGGATTTTTTGCTCCACCCTGGGCCTGAACCCGCTTACCATTTGCGGCACCACGGCTATAAATGTAATGAGCAACTTCAGATGAACCAACGAAACTAATTGCTTTTATTTTAGGATGCTCCAATATGGCATCTACCGTATCTTTTGCACCATTAACAATATTAACGATGCCTTTTGGTATGCCTGTTTGCTCAAGTAAACGCATTGCCAGTATCATGGTTGATGGTACTTTTTCAGATGGCTTTACAATACAGGTATTTCCACAAGCTATTGCATAAGGTAAAAACCAGAATGGAATCATGCCAGGGAAATTAAACGGTGTAATAATACCGACAACGCCAATAGGTTGGCGAATCATATGTTCATCGATACCACGAGCAATATTTTCCAGGTTACTACCCATTAACATGGTAGGAATACCGCAGGCGACTTCAATATTTTCTATAGCACGTTGTAGCTCACCTTTTGATTCGGCTAATGTTTTTCCACACTCAAGGGTGATGGTACGTGCAAGTTCGTCGAGGTTTTCTTCAAATAAAGTTTTTAACTTAAATAAATATTGTACGCGTTCAGTCGCGGGGGTATCACGCCAGTCTATAAGCGCTGTTGAGGCTGCATCTACTGCATGATTTACTTCGTTTTTATCTGAAAGAGGGACTTTTGCAAGAACATCCTGTGTTGCCGGATTTATGATATCTATGAAATCTTTTGATGTACTTGGTGTCCACTTGCCATCAATATAATTTTTAATAATTTCTGGGTTACTCACGTTAGCTTACCTATATTGTTCAATAAAATTACAATAAAAATATTAATCATTTTTATTTACAGTAATACCTGATAACTGTTCTTGTAGTTCAAGTATTGAGATAGAGTCATTTTCACCTTTGCCATTTCCAATAACGGCATTAAGGTATTGCGTTACCATTGATGCGCCGGGCAATGCAACGCCTAATTCATGCGCAGCTTCCATAACAATGCGCATATCTTTATGATGCAAGCTCGCTTTAAAACCGGGTTTAAAGTTTCTATCCAGCATTCGTTGCCCATGAGATTCTAATGCCCGACTTCCTGCAAACCCACCGAGCAATGCTTCTCGTACTTTTGCAGGGTCAACACCTGAAGCACTTGCAAGAATATAAGCTTCACCTATTGCTGCTATGGCCTGTCCAATGACAACCTGGTTACAAGCCTTTGCGACCTGACCGGCACCATTGCCACCAACATGAACAATGTTTTTACCCATGACCTTAAATAAAGGTAGCACGCGATTAAAAACTTCTTCATCACCACCGACCATAATGGATAATGCTCCATCAATAGCACCTTGCTCACCACCTGAAACAGGTGCATCTAACATGTGGATATTATGACTGGATAAAGTCTTTGCAAGTGAGCGTGTTGCAGAAGGGGAGATAGTACTCATATCAACAACAACACTGTTTTCTTTTATGCCTTTTAAAATACCATCATCACCAAGAATGACTTGTTCTACGTCGCACGTGTCAGAGACACAGACAAAAATAATATCCGAGTTGGCTGCAACTTCAGCAGAGGTATTACATGCTGTTGCTCCTGCATTACTCAGTGGTGACATCATTGCCGGACGACGGGCATGTACCGTTACAGGGTATCCTGCATTTAATATATTTAAGGCCATTGGTTGACCCATAATTCCAAGCCCAATAAAACCAACTCTCATAGATACATTAACCTTTTATAAATTTCCTGATGATTTTCATAACTTATGAATATATGACGTATACAGGAAGTCTTACGATAAAAGATAAAGCTCTCTCTAACCTATTTATGTTAGAGAGAGGTTTTATATTTTTTTTAAGTTTATCCATATACCAGGCTTGGTAGATAGGTAACTAAACCTGGTATTAGCACGCATAGTAATAATCCTAATGTTTGTAAACCCAGGAATATTAATGCTGATCTAAATATGGTTGCCATACTGATTTCTGGAGGACAGACACCACGCAGATAGAACAAGGCATAACCAAATGGTGGGCTGATGAAGGACATCTGCATGTTAACCAGGTAGAGTACACCAAACCATAAAGCCACTTTGTCACCTGGTACAGGCGGTAATCCGAACAGACCATCAAAGGTTAATGATTTAATAATAGGAACGAAGATGGGAACTGCTAATAATAATATTCCCACCCAATCCAGGAACATACCCAGAATGACTAATAAAATCATCATTAAG
>JAOUOK010000039.1 GCA_029880425.1 Gammaproteobacteria bacterium | reverse complement strand
GATTTATGAAGAACTAATACATTCAAGACACTGACAACGGTGTACAGGTTCGAGAACATGGCAAAAACTAACGAAAAAGCGGAGTGTGCAGTCAGCACATAAGCATTTTGAGTTAATTTTTAACGATGCCAGAAACTGCGCAGCAGGTTAAGGTAATACTGGCGAAACGCGAAGCGGTTCTTTAAGTACCGTTATCGTGTCTATACAGCGTTGTCACATCATGCCGGGGGGAAGTTGCCCCTTCATACTACGCATCATTTTCGCCATACCGCCACCCTTCATTTTTTTCATCATTTTTTGCATCTGGGTAAATTGTTTTAGCAAGCGATTCACA
This sequence comes from Gammaproteobacteria bacterium, assembly GCA_029880425.1. GTDB lineage: Bacteria > Pseudomonadota > Gammaproteobacteria > UBA6429 > Thiohalophilaceae > JAGLTQ01. The sequence continues at coordinate 8,888 of JAOUOK010000039.1, read as the reverse complement.
TCCTGAACCTGCATGCCTGAACCCGCAGCAATCCTTTTTTTACGTGAACCCTTAATAACATCGGGGAACTGGCGTTCTTTTGGCGTCATTGAGTTGATAATTGCTTCTAAATGCGCCATTTGTTTATCGTTGACCTGATCCATGGCGCCTTTTGGCAAGTTTGGCATCCCGGGTAATTTTCCCATCAAGCTGGCGATCCCACCCATGCTCTTCATCTGGATAAGCTGGTCTTTGAAATCTTCCAAATCAAAGCCTTTGCCTTTTTTAAGCTTTTTTGCCAGCTTTTCAGCTTTGGCAACATCCATGGTGCTCTGGGCTTCTTCGACCAGGCTGACCACATCTCCCATACCTAAAATACGCGAGGCTACCCGCTCAGGATGGAAAGGCTCTAAGGCAGTCGTTTTCTCACCCACACCAATGAATTTAATTGGCTTACCCGTGATAAAGCGGGTTGATAATGCGGCACCACCGCGCGCATCACCGTCAGTTTTAGTCAGGATCACACCGGTTAGCGGCAATGCATCATTAAACGCTTTTGAGGTATTGGCCGCATCTTGCCCTGTCATGCTATCGACCACGAACAGGGTTTCCGCCGGGTTCACCGCGGCATGTAAGCGTTTGATTTCACCCATCATTTCTTCATCAATATGAAGACGACCGGCGGTATCGATAATCAGGACATCATTGTGCTGAATTTTGGCTTCCTTAATTGCAGCCGTGGCGATATCTACAGGATCTTGCTCTGACGTTGAGGGGAAAAAGTTGGCCCCCACTTCGGCTGCAACGGTTTCCAGCTGTTTAATCGCGGCAGGACGGTAGATATCCGCACTGACCACCATCACTGATTTTTTTTGCTTTTCTTTTAAGAAACGAGCCAGCTTGGCCACGGTGGTTGTTTTACCTGCACCCTGCAAGCCTGCCATCAAAATAACAGCCGGGGGAGTAACACTGAGGTTTAAACTTTCATTCGCTTCCCCCATGATTGTCGTCAATTCATCATTAACGACTTTTACCAGCGCCTGCCCGGGAGTCAGGCTTTTTAGAACATTCTCACCCAGTGCTTTGCTTTTTACCTGATCTGTAAATTCACGTACAACAGGCAAAGCCACATCCGCTTCGAGTAAAGCCATGCGTACTTCACGCATGGTGTCTTTAATATTGTCTTCGGTGAGGCGACCAACACCTCGTAAATTACGAACGGTTTGGCCAAGACGTTCTGATAAGCCATCAAACATAATACTTTATTCCTGAAATAGAATTTTAACCTGCTTTCACAGGTGTAAATCAATTGAAGCGGAGATTATAGCTTAATTTACAGGGGGAAATAAAAAGATATAACTAAATGGTAAAACTTTGTCCGGAGGATAGCGGATGAATACTGTGAGAGGTAATCGCTTTCTGGCATTCACTAAATATCTGTAGTTCTGCACCTGGTTTATTGTGGCTAATATAAACCGTTGCCGGGTGTTTTAGCTTTGCCACGTCGGGCCCCAGTAACTCGGCACAGTAGTGTCCCGATAAGCGACATAACTTAACATCTTTATTCGTAAAGGCAGATTCGACAAGTAGCAGATCAAGGCTTTGGTGTTTGTTTAACGCTTGCCAGAAAGTATCATTCGTTGTGGTATCCCCACTAAATGCAAATGCCCCTGTATCTGACTCAACCCGGTAACCCACACCCGGAACAATATGATTGACCTCAATCATTTCAATTTTTCGTTTATCGAGCTCAACAATTTCACCCGGATTCATCACCCGGTATTCCATCACCGGTGTATCTGAGCTGGGTAAAGAGGCAAAATCTGGCCAGATAATATTATTAAAAACGTGTTTTTTAAGTGCTTCAATTGTTGCTTCAAGCCCGTGAATAATAATAGGTTCTTTAATATTGTCGAACATGGTATCGACAAGGAAAGGAATACTGGTAATGTGATCCAGGTGAGAATGAGTTAAAAATATATGACGAATGCATGACATGGCCTGCAGATTCAGATCTCCCAGACCTGTTCCTGCATCTATCAAGACATCATCATCGATGAGTAGAGTGGTTGTCCTAAGTTGACCGCCAACACCACCACTGCATCCCAATACTTTCAATTCCATTAAATTAATACATCCCCTGTTCACAACAAATTCTATTACAGCATGACAAAAACCAGATTATTGGTTTATAAACACAGTGTTAGCTTGATTCTTATACTGCCATATGTAAGTAAACCAAAATGCTAATCGGGTCACAAGTCATTTACGCACGCATTCGCAATAATATTGCTTTATTTGCTCAATATTCACTTGATACACTGATGTTATATAAGTAAATATATATTTTCTGTATGCAAGAATGATTTTATTTAGATATACCTTCTCAGTGGCGCTGCCTTATGCGATCATAGAATTATATAGAGAATAAAAAATTATGACGACGACTAACTTAACTTTATCCATTTTATCCACTTTGCTTTATGCCCTCTCAATTGGCCTGTTACTTAAGCAATGGGTATCAAAAACAAAAGGCCTGGAAAAATCTCCTTTATTTGCAGCCATCGCAGCAGTTGCATTTCACGCTATATATCTATATTTCAGCATTTTTACCTCGCAAGGCATTGATATTGGATTTTTTAGTGCGCTCACTTTTACTGCATGGTTAATGGCAACCTTACTGGTTTTAGCCAGTTTTACCCTGCCCATCAGCTGTTTAGGATTACTGGTTTACCCGTTTGCCTTAATTACCCTTATCTTTCGGGCAATGAGTGGACAACAGCTTCTTTTAACAGACTTAATTGTTCCCGGTCTGCAAACACACATTTTATTTTCCTTATTGGCTTATAGCCTGTTAAGTATTGCCGTGGCTCAGGCATTACTTTTATATATTCAGGATAAATATTTACACAACAAGCATCCATCTGGGTTTATAAATAGCCTGCCTTCATTAGAAGCCATGGAAAAAATCCTGTTCCGACTTATTGCATTAGGTGTAATCGCATTGAGCGTCTCGTTACTGACGGGCTTTATCTATCTAGATGATATGTTTGCTCAACATTTAGTACACAAAACCATTTTGTCCATCATTGCCTGGGCGGTATTTGTCATCCTGCTATGGGGACATTACATGTTTGGCTGGCGAGGAAAAATTGCCATTAAATGGAGCATGGCAGGTTTTACACTTCTCATGTTGGCCTACTTTGGCAGTAAATTTGTTATAGAATTGGTATTACAACAATAAACTGAAATGTTTATTTACAGTGTGCAAGCATGCTCTATGCCAGTTATATTGACTGAATGACTTGACAGTTTGCCTGTCAGTACATTTAATTAGATTATTCTAACTACAGAAGGTTATTCCCTCTTTGGACGACATTCCCATAAGTGTGCTTTTTAGCATACTCATTTTCCTGATCCTTGTTTCTGGTTTTTTCTCTGGTTCTGAAACAGGCTTAATGAGCCTGAATCGTTACCGTTTACGCCATCTCGCGGATAAAAAAAATAAAGGTGCACTGCGGGCTTTTCGCCTGTTGCAAAAGCCAGACAAACTCATTGGCCTGATTTTATTAGGAAATAACTTTGTTAATATTCTTGCTTCTGCCATCGCGACGATTATCGGCATCCGAATGTTTGGCGAGACGGGTGTTCTTATTGCAACAATTATACTGACCATCGTGGTATTGATCTTTGCAGAAGTCACGCCCAAAACTCTGGCAGCCATGCACCCGGAGAAATTCGCCTTACCTGCCACCTTTATTATTGAACCACTATTAAGACTGCTTTATCCCTTTGTCTGGTTCATAAACCTTTCATCCAGGGTAATCTTCAAGATCTTTGGTATCCGTCATGCCTCGAACAGCGATAAATTAAGCAGCGAAGAGCTGCGTATCGTGGTGAATGAAGCCGCAACCATGATTCCCCAGGGGCACCAGGAAATGCTGCTCAGTATTCTTGACCTGGAAAAAGTGACGGTTGATGACATCATGGTGCCACGCAACGAGATCATTGGTATTAATTTCGAAGATGACTGGGATGACATCATTAAACAGTTTAGCGAGACTCAACATACACGTTTACCGGTATATGAGGGCGATATTAATCATATGATTGGTATCATCCATATCCGCCGTGCTTTACGTTTTTTCCATAATGAAGATTCAAACAAAGAAGATTTCAGAAAAATTATTCGTGAAGCCTATTTTGTTCCCAGCGGTACACCACTTAACACCCAGTTACTCAACTTCCAGCATGAAAAGCGACGCAACGCGATGGTGGTTAATGAGTACGGTGACATCCTTGGCCTGGTAACCCTGGAAGATATTCTGGAAGAAATTGTAGGTGAGTTTACAACTGACCCCTCTGCCAGCCGTAAAGATCTGCACATCAAGGAAGATGGTACTTACTTAATAGATGGCAGTATTACCGTTCGTGAGCTCAATAAAATTCTCAACTGGCAACTGCCTACAGAAGGTCCAAAAACCCTAAACGGACTTATCATTGAATACCTGGAACATATACCTGAGCCCGGTACGAGTATGCTGCTGGACAACTACCCAATTGAAATTATCCAGACCACGCGAAACGCGGTAAAAACTGTCCTCATTGACCCAAACTGGTCAGCGCAACCTCAGAAAGTTAATGAAATGTAGTGTTTCTGGCTGCTTTAACCTAATCGGCTTTAAAACAACACTACAGCCCCCCGAAGTGTACAACTAGATTAAAAACAGACTATAATCCCTAGAAATCATTACAATTTTTGGAGTTTTCTTTGTCGAAATTGACGCTTTCTTTTAAAGGCAAAGTCCTGAAAGTATTCCCTGTTTTAAAGGGAAGCATGACGCTTGGCAGTGATCCAGCGTGCACAATTTATATCGATAGCCTGGCCATTCAACCTCAGCATGCTGAAATCAGCACGGTTAATAATGAATCTGCTGTTCGTGATCTGAATACCGAGGAAGGCACCTTTATTGGTCAGACAAAAATTGATGGTTTACATCAACTTAAAGATGGTGACGTCATTCGTATTGGTAAACACACGCTGGCTTATGCCTACTCTGAAGACATCACCAGTAATAATGATGCCATTGCCGAAGAAATCACCGCTGAAGAACCACCAATAAAAATCGAAGCCCAGGAAAAAACTCAGGGCTGGTTACAAATAATGAATGGTTCAAACCTGGGTAAAACCATGAGCCTGAATAAAGCCATGACCAACCTGGGTAAACCCGGTGTTTCAACCGCTGTTATTACCAAGCGACAGGATGGTTATTTTATTTCACAGTTAGAGGGTAAGCAGCCTCTTCTTATAAAAAATCAAGAACTTGGTGATCGTAGTCTACAATTAACCGATGGTGATACGATTCAAATTGGTAATATCAAAATGCAGTTTTATCTTGAGTAAAATAATTATTTTTCTCAACTCGATGGAGGCAAATGACAATGTCCGGATCTGATGAACTACGCCATTTCACCCGTATTCCTTTTAATGCTTCAGCTATCATTATTAATTCCCGTAGCGGTCATAAAACCATGGCTGAACTTATCGACATTAGTTTTAAAGGCCTGTTAATCCAGCAGCCTGATGACTGGGAAGGTCGCCCCGGTGAACACTACACTGTGCAATTACAACTGGCAGGCAATGAAGTCGAAATAGACCTGGCCGTACTTGAAGTGCATAGTGAAAATAATCATGTTGGTTTTAAAACGGAACACATGGATATTGATTCAGCGACAAACTTACGACGCTTAGTCGAGTTAAACCTGGGTGATGAAAATTTGTTAGAACGTGAACTAAATGAACTCGTTCACGCAGATTAATCAATCGAGCTTAAAGCTTCATCAAGTCGTGAGACACCAATAACCTCGAGTCCTTTTATCGCTTTTTGTGGTTCATTTCCTTTTGGTATAACTGCGCGTTTAAATCCATGCTTCATTGCTTCATGTAAACGTTCCTGTCCATTAGGCACAGGACGAATTTCACCAGCCAGACCTATTTCACCAAAGACAATCAAATCATCAGGTAATGTTCGGTTACTTAGACTGGATTTAATCGCAATCACCACGGCTAGATCAGCACCTGTTTCTGTGACACGTACACCACCCACAACGTTTGCAAAAACATCCTGGTCATGTGTAACGATACCGCCATGGCGGTGTAATACTGCAAGTAACATTGCCAGCCGGTTATGTTCCAGTCCCGTAGTGACGCGTCGTGGATTGCTTAAGTGGCTTTCATCAACTAAAGCCTGAACTTCAACCAATAAAGGCCGGCTGCCTTCAAGTGTTACCATCACTACACTACCCGGTACAGCTTCTTCATGTTGTGAAAGAAAAATAGCAGAAGGATTGCTTACTTCACGCAAACCTTTATCGGTCATGGCAAATACACCCAGCTCATTAACCGCACCATAACGATTTTTCATTGCACGTATTAAACGATAACGACTGCCACTATCACCTTCAAAATATAACACCGTATCAACCATGTGTTCTAAAACACGAGGGCCCGCTAATGTGCCTTCTTTTGTCACATGACCGACAAGAAAAATAGTTGTTTGTGTTTGTTTTGCATACCGCACAAGTTGTGCCGCACTCTCTCGTACCTGAGCCACTGCACCTGGTGCAGATTGTAACTCATCTGTGTACATGGTCTGAATTGAATCAACCACCATAACACCGGGATTTTCTTTTTGGGCTGCAGATAGAATATCTTCCACCCGTGTTTCAATTAATAAACTTAAATCATCCGCTTTTAATCCTAAACGATAAGCGCGAGCACTGACCTGTTGTAATGACTCTTCACCTGTTATGTATAATGGGTTTAATTCTCCCAGGTGTGTAAGAATTTGTAGCAATAAGGTTGACTTACCAATGCCCGGATCACCACCAAGTAAGACAACTGAACCGGCAACCAGGCCACCACCTAAAACACGATCAAATTCTGTACTGCCTGTCTTAACACGTGCAACGTCATCCGGACTGACGCTATCCAGTTTCTGAACTTTTAAGCCTTTTGCCTCACCGGCAAAACCAGCATAACGTGCAGTGCGGGCAGAAGCCGGTGTAGAAGACGCTGTAATTTCTACCAGTGTATTCCACGCACCACAATCGCCGCACTGCCCTGCCCATTTTGGTGCCTCGGCACCACAATCACTACAACCGTATAAAATTTTTGCTTTCGCCATATAAGTAAGACTTAGGTTAAATTTGATTATTTTAACGATATTACCATGAAAAAATATCATCAAAGCACAAATATATCGAACTCTGTCATGTCTTTATCATATGAATACGATAGAATAAAACCTGAGAAAAATTCCCCTGTTAATAAAAGGATTTTAATTTTTTGAAAATCGGATACACATGAAGTAACCCGGATTTTTTATTATGTCATGGTTTAAAGAAATAATTTCTAACAAGAAAAAAACGTTAGCTAAACGCTCTGAAGGATTTCTGACCGCGTTAGCTAAGTCATGCGTGTATGCCTGGGATAACCCGGATGAACTCGATAAAATTCTGCAAGACAGCCTCAACATGCTGCCCTACTGCCAGCTGATTTATGCAGTTAATACTGATGGCACCCTGATTTCATCAAATATCGAAGCACATAAAAAAGATGAAACTCTGCGCGGCCGTGATCTTGGTAGTCGTCCATACATGGAGTCAAACCTGCCGTTTAAAGGCTTCACCATGTCACCAGTATATATCAGTACCCATACCGGTAAATCCTGTATTACCGTGATGCAGGCTGTGACAGATAAGGACAAAGTACTGGGCTTCATCGCAGCTGACTTTGATGTAGAAAAATTACCTGTTGATAAAGAGATCAAGCCAACTGAAACTAAGTGGCAACAATTCAAAGGTGATCCCGCTATTCGTGGCACCCTGTTTATGCAGGAACGTGTACAGAGTGCCATGGACAAACGACTTGATGAAGTCACGGAAATTATTAAAGAAATGATGCAACACCACGGGATTTTCCATTGTAAGATCCATTATTCCAGTTCACGAGTTTCATTCTGGACCATGGAAAACCCCTACGATTATCATATTCATTTACTCGATGACTTGATTGATCCTGAACGTTGCCTGGCTTATCCATTACAGGACTACCCGGAAATTGCCACTGTACCGCAAAAAGAAATTGCACAAGTTGTAGATATGTTTAAAGAATTACGCAACATGGATGAAACGGTTTACCTGCGTTCAGCTTCTTTTAATATCGTCAACGGTATGATTGGTCTGACATTCTCATGTGATGGTTCACATTACATGAAGTATGATGAATTCTTGAAATGGGATATGAAAAAGTGGTTTGGATCATCGGGAGATGGATCTGAGCAGGCAACAAGTTAGGTTTATTCTTTCGTTATTCCAGAAAGTTCGAAGAACTTATCCGGAATCCATCTATTTTTTAGAACAAAATTTATTCTGACATTTCTTTAAATGCAATTTCGACACGCATCTCCGATGCTGTTGTCGAGTACCTTTCTTTTGCTTGTCCAAAAGAAAGGTATGAAAGAAAAAGGGAAAAATATAAAACTAATCAGAGTAAACCAAATCTACCCGACTAGTAACTCCACACGTCAACTCGTACGCAATCGTATCTGCACATTCTGCTATTTCTTCAATAGGTAAATCCTCTCCCCATAACACAACAGGGTCACCCACTTTTGCATCAGCTTGATTATTAAGATCAACACAGATCATATCCATAGAAACACGACCAACTAAAGAACAGCGTTTGTTATTAACAAGAACAGGTGTGCCTGAAATTGCATGACGAGGGTATCCGTCGCCATAACCAATAGCAACAACACCAATGGTCATATCTTTTTCACAGGTATAACTTCCACCATACCCGATTGTTTCATCTTTTTTCAGGTGTTTAACCGCGATTAATTTAG
>JAOUOK010000431.1 GCA_029880425.1 Gammaproteobacteria bacterium | reverse complement strand
GTAAAGGATAAAATGTTGTTTTTTACAGACATTAAAACATTAGAGAGTATCGGTAATGTTTGTCGACGTTCAATAACATTATTTGCTATTTGCAAAGGGTTTAGTATTGCATCACGTGAAATACTGATTTTCATATGTGTCCTTATATATTATTAATATATATATTTATATTATTATTACTATTATTAGTGTAACCAAAATCTGTGTATAACGTTATTTTACTTTAAATATCAATATCTTAAGTTAATGATAACTATGTGTGTATAAACAAGATAAAGCCTGATTATGCTGTGGATAAAATGTTAATAACAGCCTTTTTTAAATAGAAAAAAAACTATCCACAGGTTACTAACATCATGTTGTTAGTGTTCTTAACAGGTTAGTAAAATCTTCTTTTATCATCAATTCTTCTTCTTTTAATTCAGCAATCTTACGACATGCATGAATAACAGTTGTATGATCACGGCCGCCAAATGCATCACCAATTTCAGGTAAGCTGTGATTTGTTAATTCTTTACATAAAGCCATCGCCATTTGTCGGGGACGAGCAATTGAACGACTTCTTTTTTTAGATAATAAATCAGCAATACGAATTTTGTAATATTCTGCGACCATTTTTTGAATATTATCTATCGTAACCAGTTTTGCCTGCAACGCCAACAAATCACGTAATGCATCTTTAGCAAAGTCCAGGGTGATGGGTTTTCCTGTAAAAGATGCATTAGCAATAACGCGCCGGAGAGCACCTTCAAGCTCACGAATATTTGACGGTAATCGTTTTGCAATAAAAAAAGCGACCTCGTTTGGTAATTCAACATGAGAGAGTGAAGCTTTACTCATTAGAATTGCAACACGGGTTTCAAGTTCCGGGGGCTCAATAGCAACAGGTAAACCCCAGCCAAACCTTGATTTTAAGCGGTCTTCTAAACCATCGACTTCTTTTGGATAGCGATCACAGGTCATTATAATTTGCTTTTGTCCTTCTAATAATGCATTAAAGGTATGAAAAAATTCTTCCTGGGAACGTTCTTTTTTGGCAAAAAACTGAATGTCATCAATTAATAATGCATCAACCGTTCGATAATAAGCTTTAAACTCATTTATACGGTTATGCTGAAGGGCTTTAACCATATCAGCAACAAAGCGTTCTGAATGTAAATAAACCACTTTAGCTTCAGGGTTATATTTAATTAAGTCATTACCAATTGCGTGCATTAAATGTGTTTTACCCAAACCCACACCACCATAAATAAGCATCGGGTTATAGCTTTCGCCAGGGTTGACAGCAACCTGCATTGAGGCAGCGCGTGCAAGTTGATTTGAATTACCTTCTACAAAAGACTCAAAAGTAAAATTGGGATTTAATGTTGAGTTTTTTTGCGGTTTTTTATCTACAGGGTTACTAGTTGTGCCTAGTTTTGTATTGAAATCCGGTTGTCCAGGTTTATCTGTATTATTTAGGCAGCTATCACTACCAATTTCGACGGATACTAGTGGTGGATGTTCTGTAAGAGAATCAAGTATAGTTTGAATTTGAGTTAAGAAGTGCTCACACACCCAGTCACGCACAAACTGGTTAGGTGCAAGTAATTTAATATCTGTATTGTTAAAAACAACTTGTAAAGGACGAATCCAGGTGCTGAATTGTTGCGCACTTAGATTGGCTTCTAGTTGGGAATAACATTGATCCCAAATGGGCTGGGACACGGCTTCCCCCGACATATGTGATTATTATTGAAAAATTTTTTGAACAGGGAATTCTAACTGTAACCGAAAAAGTTATCCACAACCCATTTAAAATCGTGTTGAATATAATCCTCCAGTAAAAGAAAATCTAACTAAATTCAAACATTTAACCGGTTGAATTATCCAGATTTTAGTTGACATTAGTCCTTGTGGGCAGTATTGTTCACGGCCATTTTTTGAACAGTAATCAAGCCTTATTAAGGCTTGAATTTGAATAAATTTAACGGTTATCGCTATGAAAAGAACATTTCAACCAAGTAATTTAAAACGTGCTCGTAGACACGGTTTTCGTGCTCGTATGAGTACAGTAGGTGGCCGTAAGGTTATCAATGCGCGTCGTGCAAAAGGTCGTAAACGTCTCGCACAATAATCAGGTTATTTCTCCCAAATGTTAACAAAGTTAACCGGGAGGTTTACTCGGCAGCAACGGTTAACCCAGGCTAATGAGTTTAAAAATGTATTTGCCAAACCCTGTGTAAAACAGGGTGATGCAAGTATGTTGATACTAGGGATAAAAAATAATCATCATACTGCACGCTTAGGCCTGGCAGTGGCAAAAAAGCAGCTAAAACGTGCTGTTTCAAGAAACCGTTTTAAACGTCTTACCCGAGAAA
>JAOUOK010000432.1 GCA_029880425.1 Gammaproteobacteria bacterium | reverse complement strand
ACAACCTTGCTCATTTGTGAATACGGCATAAACTCAGGTGTCTTGGTACGCCTTGCCATGTGATAAATCTTTGGCCAGAACTTCGTCTTAAGAAACGTGAGCAGTGCCTCTTCATAAACGATGCATTCTGCCATGTCGCTTTCATTTACGATATCCAGTCCGTAACTATCAGCCTCGAGTTCTTCCTCCTGGAGTAACGGTAATAACACGGCTTTGTAAATACGAGTGTAAAGCACGAAATAGTAATTTAGTGCCCTGGCGAACAGGTTTTTAGAGTGCTTTGCGCTACTGGTAAATTGCAGCCAGGTATCGGTCAAAAAATACAGGCGTGTCGTTATGGGGGTGTGTTTAGTTGAAAGTTGACCAATACGACGTGCCATCAATGCCCTGAAATAAAGTGGTGACATCGTTAGAAAAACAGGTAAGCCAATAATCAGGGTTGATTTATTTAAAAATGGTAAGCCATCTCGCGGTGTTTTCAGCACGCGAATTTCATAATTATCACGAATAATAATGCGATCTATTTTTGGCTGACCAAATTCATCACGTAACTCTTCTATTAGTTTATATAAATGCGGAAATTTTTCTTCAGTAACATCAAGGCCAGTTGGTAAATGAAATTTTAACCTGTATATCGCCCAGCTAAATGCAGCTGCGAGTCCAATTATGACAAGCTGGATACTTGCATCAATCCAGTCATTTATTTCTTTTGCATGAATAACCGTGTCATAAAGCTCAAAGGGCATACTAATAAGCAGTAATGGGAACATTAAAAGAAATAAAATACCGAACAAGGCAACGAAAACACTTAAGCCAAAACTCAACCGTGGTAATTTTTCATGCAGGCTAAATAAGAAAGATTTTTTTACAATTTTTTCTGTTTTTTTAGACTTTTTAAGAAAAGGAATAAAACGTGATATATCCATTTGCAATTCACTTTACGGCTTTTTAATTATTTTAAACGTGGATGAAGTCCGGCCACGTTGTTATGACAACCTATATTATCTTACTTTATATACAGAATGCTGGGTATAGCGCACATAATATGTCTACTTCTAAAGTTGTATTCATTCTATATAAGAAAATTATAAAATAGTAATAGACTAGCTGTGCGATTAATGACTTTTATCAGTGGTATTTTGGTTGTTGTTCAGGTTAAAATCTAAGCGTTATATTGCAAATTCTTAGGTTATTTCAGTAGTCCATCGCGGTTTTCTCCTGTAATTTACTAATGAAAGATTGCAATTAAATCTTTTAACAATAATTAATAAAGGTAATTTACATGGCAACTGGTACTGTAAAGTGGTTCAACGATTCTAAAGGTTTTGGTTTTATTTCTCCTTCTGACGGTAGTGCAGATGTATTCGTACATTTCTCAGCGGTACAAGGTGATGGTTTCCGTACATTAGCGGAAGGTCAATCAGTAACGTATGAAGTTGAAAATGGACCAAAAGGCCCACAGGCAACACAGGTCGTTGGCGAATAATTAATTCGTACAAGCTAAAAATCAAACCCCGCTTTATGCGGGGTTTGTTCTTTCTGGAGTAAAGATTTTTAATTTAAACCTATCATCCTTGTCGATTATTGCTATGGTTTAATGACGTATCATTTTCTGAAGATGGAAACATGATAGAAAACGACGATAAACCTATCCTCTGGTATTTTGCGGATCCCATGTGCTCCTGGTGCTGGGGATTTTCTCCAGTTATCTCAGAGATTAAAAAAAACTACGCCAGCCAGCTAAAAATTGCCCTGGTAATGGGAGGTTTGCAAGCGGGGGAAACCCGGCCAATCTCGGCCTCTTCCCGGGAAGAAATTTTCCATCACTGGCACCAGGTGGAAGAACTGGCTGGGCAGGCCTTTTCGTTTGAAAATGCGCTGCCAGATGGCTTTATTTACAATACCGAGCCCGCCTGCCGTGCCGTGACCACGGTGAGTGCCATTGATGCCACTAAAACTTTTGCTTATTTCACTGCAATCCAATCGGCTTTTTATACTCAAAATAAGGATGTGACTCAAACCGACTGCTTGCTGCAACTGGCTGAAGAAAGTCGGATCAGAGGGGATAAATTCATGGTGCAGTTTCTGAGTGAAAAACAACAGGAAATAGTGAATAAGAATTTCGCCTTTACCAGGAAGGCCGGAGTACAGGCTTTCCCAACCCTGATCCTGAATAAGTCGGATCAACTGGACATCATTACCCGTGGCTATGCTAAATATAGAAATATTGCGGCTGCGTTGGACAAATTACTGGCAAATTAATACGCAAATCCCTTAAAAGCGGGGCACATTAAGGTTTTCTTGGCTGCCCTCAGGCTAATCTATTGGTCTAATTTCACACATAAAGGCAAAATACCGGC
>JAOUOK010000433.1 GCA_029880425.1 Gammaproteobacteria bacterium | reverse complement strand
TCATCTTCGGTCATTGAATCCAGCATATCAAAGTCATGCAGCCATTGCTGGACTGCAACAAAACTGCTGCCATCGAGCCCTTCACCTTGCCCGCTCACAATGGCGGCATTAACGGCATCATCACCATCCGGATTTTCCGTGCCATCAACATAACCACTTAAATCACGGTTTTCATCATATTGAAAACTATCCACCACATCGGTTAATTCAAACGCTGCAAGTAGTTGCTTTTCAAGTGTTCTCGAGCGGTGAAATAATTCACCGCGATCAGTGCCCCGTAACCACAACCACATTGCTGCCGGTGTTGAAGGTATATCCAGACCCGCAGCAGTATTTACAGGCATGTTATGCAAATCATTAATTGTTGCTCCCAGCGCGGTCACTAAGGACACGCCAAAACCGATAACAGTTGATTCACCATCGATACTTTTTTGTAAATCAATGAGTATATTTTTTGCGGTTTCAATATCAATCACGTTAAATGTCATAAAACGTGCAAGTGTGGTTTCGCCTGATAATATTCCGTTCTGAACCGTTTCCATTTTTATCTCCGTATTACTTCCCGTATCACATCAATAATGAATGCTGTATGACTTCTCACCCAGTAAAGTGTACGACTTCGCTTGAGGGGGGTAAATTTAAATTTTCTTCCCGCTAAAAAACTGTATCTAAACATACTGATCCAAGCTAAAAAAATAACTATACTTTAATTCTCAACTATAGTTTTTGCATGCAGGTCACTATGGATTCCAATTTAGCTGAAAATAACCCAACTCCCGTTTTTGTCGATGCTTTTAGAGGCAGTTTTACCTCCATGATGCGCTGGCACCAGCTGGATGATTTCTGGGAGCTACTTAGCGAGCAAGCGGATGATAATTGGTACATTTATGCCGTGGGTGAGCTTCCCCCTGAAGAAACAGTAAACAAAGATAAACTTCTCACCTTCATTAAAGAAATCGATATATTACTGCGCCAGGAACATGACGAAGACTACTGCGGTATTGTCTACGCCGATGATAAAACTACCCCCTCATTTGTAAAAATATTTGATCCGAATAACCTCGGTGTTTCGTGTGGCTTCAGTGATAACCCGCCTTTACCCGGCTGGATTTTATGCAAGCTTCAGCCTGTTGAACTTGAGACGGCGTTAAACCCACCTGGAAATCGCCGCCGCTGGTGGAAACGCTTATTCAACTAAGCATTCACGTACCAATACATTTTCATCCGCCACTCTTTATTTATTAACTTTAAAATCAATGGGTTAATATGCCTGCTGGAAAATCAACCAGCTTTTGTCCTTGCCTATCCCGGCTAACTCCACTATTCTTCAATAACACCAAGAGAACTTTAAGAGTACTTTTTTACAGGGTATTCTGGTGTTTTTTTCTCCTCTTTCTAGAAGTAATGTATGAACTCAACAACAGATAACTCATTCTGGCCACGCGCAATTATCCTGGTCGACATGAATGCATTTTTTGCATCTGTCGAACAGTTTGATAACCCAGCCTGGCGTGGTCGACCTGTTGCTATTACGAATGGGCAACAAGGTACCTGTATTATTACCTGCTCCTACGAAGCCCGTGCCTACGGGGTAAAAACCGGTATGCGCTTAAAAGAAGCATGGAAAAAATGCCCAGACCTGATTCAATGCCCGGCCCGACCAGAACGTTATGCCGCAGTTTCATCCAGTATCATGGTTGCCTTGCAGGACATCAGCCCTGATGTGGAAGTCTTTTCAGTTGATGAGGCGTTTCTTGATGTCACCCATTGCCAGAAATTACTGGGATCACCTGAACAGATTGCCCGGCTGGTTAAGCAAACGGTATTTGAGGCCTCCGGTTTACTTTGTTCAGTCGGTGTTAGCGGAGATAAAACCACCGCCAAGTATGCAGCAAAACAAAATAAACCCAATGGCCTCACCGTTGTACCGCCATGGCAGGCAAATGACTATTTAAAAGATGTACCGGTTACCGATCTATGCGGAATTGCAAAAGGTATTGGTCGCTTTTTAAATGACAGGCAGGTTTACCTGTGTGGCGACATGGTGCAACTTCCTATTGGCGAGCTGGCGCGCCGCTTTGGTAACCCCGGAAAACGCATCTGGTACATGTGCCAGGGCGCGGATCCAGTTGCAGTTGAAACACAGGTCGCGCCACCTAAATCCATCGGCCATGGCAAAGTGATCCCACCGGGTACAAAAGATAAAAATATTATCCTGACTTACCTGTTACACATGAGTGAAAAAGTCGCCGCACGTTTGCGCCGCCACCAGCTGAAGGCACAACACTTTTTCATTGGCGTGCGTAGCCACGACGGATGGCTGGGTGCAAAAACAAAAAGCACACTGCCCACCCAGAATG
>JAOUOK010000430.1 GCA_029880425.1 Gammaproteobacteria bacterium | reverse complement strand
ACCTCGGTCGATAGACTGGTATACGATATTTCCCACGGTCAGTTAGATGGTAGGCGTCTAAAACCACATTTAACCTTGAAGTATGCCGGTCTATTGATTACGATTTTCAATCGGTATTGCTGAGCACGTTGTTTTAGTCAGCGCTCATAAAATTCTTGGGCGTCTCTGATGTAATAGTATCGACCACATCAAAGACAAGCCTAAGTTCTCGACTAATTGTCGTATGGGAACAATTAAGATGGGGACCAATTTCTCTCGGTGATATACCTAGTTTTTTTCAATCTTTAAGTGTGTTGCCATGTTACACCTTTGTTATCCAATTAGTTAATGATGCATAGGATACGGTGGTGCGTTTGATTTTGGGTTGCTGATCAACTGGCTGTTCTCAAAAACATGGGCCAAGTTACAAATAGCTAATGACCTTAAAAAATATAGAGACTGACATTACTTTTTCTTTTTGCAAAGTGATTTTTGTCACATACTGATTTTAAATATAAAGCTAAACTGCCCTTTTTATCTATTTTGCAATGGGTTTGTCAGTAGGAGAGATTGTATGCCAGAAAATGGTGAAATAACATGTCGTTTGTTAGCGGCTTCTGCGGTGTCATACTGGATAGAGCGTGAGGGTGGGCTAGCTGCCTCACCGCTATACAACAGTGTTGGTTATGCTTCTGCACCCATTATATTAGTGGGTGGAAAAGATGATATTGATGCAATTACTGTGGGTTCAACCACAGATGGTTGTGTCATCGTTGCATGTCGTGGCACATTGAGTAGTACGACTGGCGAGGATAAGAAGCAAGTGATTCTTGATTGGATTAACAACCTTAAAGTCAAACCGGTTAAGGTGCCGGGTTTGCCGGATGGTTGTCGTGCGCATGATGGTTTTTTTAAAGCGGTGAATCTGGTTAGGAGTTCCGCAGGAAAGAATGTATTTGCAGAAGTTGCAGCGCAACTTGCAGTAATCGGCAGTGATGCAAAGCTCTTTATCACAGGTCATTCTAAAGGTGGTGCTATGAGTTACATTGTGGCTGCGCAGTTGATTGCCATGGGGCGGATACCCGACGCAATTATCAGCTTTGCAGCAGCTCGCCCAGGAGATGGTGATTTTGCCAATTACGTGCAGGACAAAATGTCTGGGGGCGAAATCCGCCGCTATGAAGTTAAAAATGACATCGTCCCGCATTTGCCGCCAGATTTAAAGCTTTGGGATTTATTGGAAGAAGCATTTGACGGTGATAACGAAAATCTGAGTGATTGGAACTATGACTCCGTCGGGCAGTTGTATTACTATGATATGGACGAGGAACTGGAAGTGCCAACAAGTAAAATATCCCGTACATTGGTCTATCTCCAGCGTTTAGTTGCATTGGGAAAAGCAATTAAGAATAGTGAGTTTGAAGAGATCGTAAACGAGCATAGCCTGACAGATAGCTACGGGCCGCTAATCTGTCCAAACTTGCCTTATGGTGATACAGCGTTAGACCGGGAAAATGGTTTTAGCTAGCTATGAATAACTGTAGCTGAAGGCCGGAATCATTTTTGGTGTATAGAATCCCGTTTGTGCGTTTATTACATGCAGCCATTGTTTTTAAAAACAATTCCAAACTGAGGTACGACCAAATTTTTTGAATCATTGACAGGATTCTGGATTTGGGTTTACAGTACAGTTTGTTGCTGTTTGGCGACAAACTGTTGAGGTTGGTTAATTCAACATAACTGTAATGAGTACTATTTCTTAACTATCGAAAGTCGCAAAAGGATCTGGCGGAGTATTAGTTAAAAGCTATGGGCGCTTACCAACCACTATTCAGCATTACTGTAGAGCATGCCTATTTTACAGATCTCGCCTGTAAGTCGCTCGAATTTATTCCAACAGATGCTTCTGTTGCCGCATTAAAAAATACTGGCTTACTACTAAAATCATCAGAAAGTGGCATTGCGGTTTTTTATGAAAACGACAAGATGGATATCTTGCGCTTGCATGCTGAAGATGGTCTGGCGCTTACGTTTAAAGTTTTCTCTAAAGACCCCTATTTTTCACACTATACAATACCAGCTATACAGAAAGACGATTATGTTCTTTTTTTTAGTAATCATCAGGTAACACGCGATGCTGTGGGGAAGCAAATGTTACATAAGGATCATTACGTGTCCGAGCAAGCGTTTGCTGAAATATCTTCTGAGTCTTTGGAAGATGTTTTTAATCGTAAAGATTATTTTGTTAAGCCTGGTTTAATTGTCCAAATAATAATTTCAGCAGAAGATGCGGGATTGTGTTCAGAGAAATTAGATGCAGCTTTGCGTAATTATTATATCCGGTTTAAAACAAACCAAACATTCTGGAAATATTATATTCTCGGCGAATTGTCGA
>JAOUOK010000429.1 GCA_029880425.1 Gammaproteobacteria bacterium | reverse complement strand
TATGATAATGCGCAAAGGGATATTTATTATAATAAAGCGATAGCTGATGATTATTATACTCCCCTTCCCACAAACGTTCTTTTGCCATAAAAGGCTTGTTAAAATTAAAACCGCTTGCTGAAAAAGGTAACAATAAGTTATCAATTTTCTGTTGGCTGATTCGGTTTGGACGAAATCCTCTCAGGTGGTTAAACTGTAATTCCCAGCCGGATTCTTCCCGGAATAATGTCGTTTTCAATTTATTAAATCCGACACAGATCATTTTAAGGAAAACGAGCAAGTCCTCATCAACCTCGTTTACTTTTCGTCCTTCAGTAAAATCATCAACATACTTGATTTTCAGCCTCTCAAAATTCTCCTGTAACTGCTCTTTAGTCGCCACATACACTTCATCACTAAATGTTGCATTAGCCATAGCAAGGATAAAAGTCCCAATGCTTTTGTCCTGCGCCAGGGAAACCAGCCCATCATTAAACGAGGCTTTGTATTTTTCAGTTGTTAAAAATATATTCTTCATTTAATTTTCTTTAATTCTGTGACCGTAATTGCCTCATCACTTACCTGCCATTTCACATCATAGTCATAGAGTTTAATTGCAAACTCATTTTTTATACTTTTATTTCCCTGGTAAGCAGGTCTTGGATCGAGTTGTAATATCTGTTCAATTACAGATTCTAATTTAGGATAGTGATCCCCAGCACTGGCAATTTCGTTTAATGCTTTTTCTGAAAAACTGACCTGTAATTTTGTTTCTGGTTGGCTGCTAGCATAACCACCCCTGGCAGACTCAATTGCATCAGCATAAGGAATATAAGGTTTAATATCCAGCACCGGTGTTAAATCCAGAAAATCACCGCCAATAATATTTAGTATTGCTTTATTATCTTTTCTTTCAATACTTTCTAACTTAACGGCTGAAAGACCTATTGGATTTGGGCGGTACATCGAACGACTGGCAAAAACACCAACACGCTTATTGCCACCCAGACGTGGTGGCCTCACCATACTCTTCCATTTATTAGTAATACCATGAAAAATAAAAATCACCCAGATATGAGAAAATCTTTCCAGCTCACGAAAGGCATCATCATCTGAATAAGCCTGTTCAATCTCAATGGTTGCAGGAATTTTAACCAGCGCAGGTTGTCGCGGGATACCAAACTTTTCTTTGTAGCAGGAATGGACAAAGCCTATCGGAGAAAATTTATAGTCAGTCATAAAATCAATACCAGCAAAAATTTATTATTAATTGGTCGTTCGTACTGTACCAGTCGGGTTATGTGCCAATTTTAAATATTTATCAGAACCCATTTCAGTTAAGCGACTAATTGTTCTGTCAAAAGCAAATGCCAAACGTTTACCATTATATAGTTTATCCGGCGCAGCATTTGTTGTTGCCAGTAATTTAACATTATGATCATAAATTGCATCAATAAAATGAATAAAACGCTTTGCCGCAGCATCATCCTGATCAGAAAAAACTTTAACATTACTTAATAATACAGCCTGGTAACGTTCAGCAATTTCAATGTAATCATGTGCTGACCGGTTTGTCTGACATAACTCGTAAAAATCAAACCAGATCACATCATCTGCAGATGAGATATAGTGAATTTTCCGGTTATTTATTTCTATGCTTCTGTTATTTTTTGCTTTACACGGTGCCAACTCGGCAAACTTATAGGACAGGAAGTCATCACCTTTTTCTTTTGTCTTTTTTTCACCGATGATATACAGGTGTTCACTTTTTCCTAAAATATCAAAACGGTAATCCGTACCCTTACCCAGGTCAAATTCCTCGGTATATTTATCCAGCAGTTCAATTGCATACATAAAACGTTCACGCTGAAGTCCATTTTTATATAAATTATGAATATTTATATTTGAAGTTGCTACCAGGGTAATGCCTTGCTCAAACATCGCTTTTAGTAACCCGGCTAATAACATGGCATCAGCAATATCATGGACATGAAATTCATCCAGGCATAATACATTTATTTTTTCTGCTAAATTGGCAGCAATGATATTCAGCGGGTTAGGTGAATGGGGCAAATCTTTAAGTTGTTTATGAATATCAAGCATAAAGCGATGAAAATGAACACGATGCTTTTTATCACCGGGTAAGCATTCATAAAAACAATCAACCAGGTAAGTTTTACCTCGTCCTGTTCCGCCCCATAAATATAAACCACGCACGGGATTTTTTTTACGTTTAATAATTGATGAAAAAAAACTGTTTTTATTTTTAGCGGAAATAAGTAACTCGGTATAAACGCGCTGGGTACATTGCACTGCCTGCCACTGCTTATCATCAGTTTTTATTTTCCTGTTATGTAAATCCAGTTGATAACGTTGCAGCGGCGTCATATTTTATA
>JAOUOK010000428.1 GCA_029880425.1 Gammaproteobacteria bacterium | reverse complement strand
CAATTAAGTCATTTAATGCTCAATCCCCGCAGGCTAATAATTATCACGTATGGACCGAAGAACCTGCATTTATGCAAATGCAATCAGAACTTAAATCATTAAAAGGGTTGCTGGTTAACCAATTCTCAGGTTTAAGTTGGGGTAATGAAGTTCAATACCATCCATTACGTGCACGTTTATTACAACGTCTATTATCTTTAGGTTTGAGCCCACGGCTATCTAAAGATATAGCAGCAAAAGTCGATGAAGAAAAAGATTTTGACCATAACTGGCGTCTTGCATTAGGTGAATTAGCTCATCGTATACCCGTTGGAGAAAATGAAATCATCGAAAAAGGGGGGGTTGTTGCCCTCGTAGGTGCGACAGGTGTGGGTAAAACAACGACTATTGCAAAACTTGCTGCCCGCTATACTTTAAAGCATGGCCCTCACCGGGTTGCCTTGATTACCACTGATAATTTCCGTGTTGCTGCACATGAACAGTTACATAGTTATGCACGTATTATGGGGGTACCCATGCGTGTTACCGGCGATGCAGATAGTTTGCGTGAGGCAGTTGATGCTTTCTATGATAAAGAACTCATTCTTATTGATACGGCAGGAATGAGTCAGCGTGACATGCTGTTAAATAAACAATTTTCGATGTTACAAAGTAAAGGCTTGCCTGAAATTAAAACCTATTTAACATTAGCCACGAATTGTCAGCGTGGTGTTTTAACTGAGACAGGTGAAAAATTTAAAGAAATGAATTTATCTGGCTGTATTTTAACCAAGATAGACGAAACTACAAGTATGGGCGGTGCTTTATCGGTTGCGATTGAAAATGATTTACCTGTTTCATATTACTGTGACGGTCAACAAGTTCCCGAAGATATTCATTTAGCACGTGCACATAGTATTGTAAGTCGTAGTGTTTCAGTGATGCAGCACATGGCTTCTGTTAACACATTAGATGAAGCAACTTCATTAACAATCGGCGGCATGGTTGCAAATGGTAATGGTTGATATCATCGATTTTTCAACCCAAAAAGATCAGGCCTCAGGACTTAGAAGAATGGCAAAACCACACCCAGTACGAGTAATTACAGTAGCCAGTGGAAAAGGTGGCGTTGGTAAAACCAATATTTCAGTGAATCTTGCATTAGCCCTTGCTTCCCAGGGTAAAGACGTCACTATTTTAGATGCTGACTTAGGCCTTGCAAACATTGATGTCATGCTTGGACTTCATTCAGATAAAAACCTTTCAAATGTGATGAATGGTGAATGCGATCTTGATGAAATACTGATTGACGGTCCAATGGGTATTAAAGTAATTCCTGCATCATCGGGTGTTAAAAATATGGCTGAAATGACACCAGCACAGCATGCTGGCCTGGTCAGTGCATTTAGTGAATTAACACATAACATTGATGTTTTGCTTGTTGATACCGCAGCAGGTATCTCAGATAGTGTGGTCAGTTTTTCTCGTGCGGCACAGGAAGTACTGGTTGTCGTCTGTGATGAGCCTGCATCGATTACCGATGCATATGCATTGATTAAGCTGCTCAATAAGGAGCAAGGTATTTTTAAGTTTCATATTCTTGCTAATATGGTTACAGGACCACAACAAGGTCGAGAAGTTTATGAAAAGTTATCAAAAGTTTCTGACCGTTTTCTGGATGTCGCTTTAAATTATCTTGGCCATGTACCGCATGACGAGCACTTACAGAAGGCTGTTAAGCGTCAAAAAGCTGTCGTTGAAGCTTTTCCACGTAGTCGAGCAGCCCAGGCATTTCAAACATTGTCAAAAAAGGTAAACAATTGGCCTTTATCTACAGCATCAGGTGGACACCTTGAATTTTTTGTGGAAAAGTTAGTATCAGGATCAACATTGGAGGTTCTGCCATGAATGGCATAGCAGCTTATACAGAACAACAAACTAATTATACAGACGATGTTATTGAACGCCATGCACCCTTGGTAAAACGCATTGCATGTCATTTGATAAATCGTTTACCTGCATGTGTTCAACTTGAAGACATGGTGCAAGCCGGTATGATTGGCTTGCTCGAGGCGTCCGGCAAATATGATGAAACACAAGGTGCCAGTTTTGAAACATACGCTGGTATTCGTATCCGCGGCTCTATGTTAGATGAAATTCGAAAGAACGACTGGGCTCCTCGCTCAGTACATCGTAAAGCCAGAGAGGTCGCAGAAGCGGTGCGAGAAATTGAGAATGAACACGGTCGAGATGCACGCGATATAGAAATTGCCGAAACTCTGGACATGAGTTTAGGTGAGTATTATAAAATACTTCAGGATAACAGTTATCATAAAGTACTAAGTGTTGACGATACCAGTGCTCTAACGGGTGAATCAATGCTTGAGAGTATGTCTGATGATGCA
>JAOUOK010000038.1 GCA_029880425.1 Gammaproteobacteria bacterium | reverse complement strand
TGCTAACAGGGTCGCGATAATAATATCAGGAATACCCGAGTTAAATATCCATACGCCTATTGCCGCAAGGATAACCGACAGGTTCGAAGCGATATCATTGCGCGAACATTCGAAAACGGAACTCATGTTGATATCTTCATGTCGATGTTGCCAGAGCAGGTAAAGACAAAACCCGTTTGCCACCAGTCCGGCGACACTGAAAATACTCATGATTTCATAAGACGGGGTGACCGGGTAGGTTAAACGATATACCACCTGGGCAATAACAATACAGGCGGCTAAAAAGATCAGGCTGCCTTTAAAAAGAGCAACACGGGCCTTGGTAGAAGTACCTTTAGAAACCGCGTATAAACTCAGTCCGTAAGTCAGGGCATCACCCAGGTTATCCAGGCTGTCAGAAAGAAGCGCGGTGGATTTCCCATAAATGGCAGCCGCAACGATAGCAAGAAACATAATGGCATTAATCCACAGTACCTTGACTAAGGTACCTCGTTGCTTGTTGTGTAATGCGTCAACAGCACAGTTGTTTTCACAGCATGAACCCACTCATTTTCTCCGTATCAGTATGTACCAGGAACCCTGCTGAAATTTTCATGATATTTAGAAGCAGTTAAAAATGCCATTATACTTGAATATACCCGGGTGTCTTTTTAATCAGGCCAATTCTTTCCCGGTTTTGTGGGCCGGTATGTATTTTTTATTAAGCTAACAATTAGCTTAAGTAAACAGCCATACCAAGTTTATGCTTTACGCAGTTAGCGGTAAATGTTTTTAAGTTTTCAAAGTAATCTTCAATATACTCGAACCCTTCTTCGTCATCTCTTACCCAGATATTTGGATAGATATCCAGCTTATTCATTTCATCCGGATCATAATTTTGATGAAGTTGTTCGGTTGTTATTTTTAAGAGGCGCTGATGAATTTCCCTGACCGTTTCACTGTTTAGTAAGCGTGCAGGGCCATAACCCACTTCAATATCACCGACAGTTTCTCCACCGAGGGTAATAAAATCCATGGGAGGCTCAGCCTCGTATTCTGTTTTATTCAGGCAGTAATGAATGCCATGCCAGGATTTATCAAGATCATCATCAATATTTTCACCCTCAACAAAATCTAAATCAGGCACAACAATTTCTGTGTCAGTATTTTTTTTGCCAAATAATCTGGCAAAAAAACCAGCCGAGTTTTCTTTTACCGTTTCAATATAAATTTCAGGATCTTCAGCTGCCAGTAGGCGCCAGATTAAGGCCGGTGACGCAAGAATATTCGCGATATTTTTATCTGAAACGCTATGTAGCGCTAAACACATGCCCATGTCTAATTCCCGCTTAGTAGTTTGCTTTTTGAATCAGCAGCATTTGTTGATCGCTGCCAATATAATGACGGTATACTTCCAGTCTCACCAGTTTATTATCGTTATTAAAATAGAATTTAATAATCGTTTGCCCGTTTCCTCCTAAGCTACAGCCATTAGGATCTTTTTCAATCACTTTAACAGGGTTTGTTGCCGGATCTTTTTCTACGGCAGCAAGTCGTAATATATCAGCACGGCTTGTGAGTGAGCGGTACTTATTAATTGCATCTTCAGCTTCCTGGTTCCAGCAGGCATCACCGCTTTTATCCAGCCATATAACGCCTATAGTCGCAATGATGATAAGCGCTAAAATAAGAAACCCGAGAATTTTAAGAATTGTAGTAAACACGAAAGTACCTCGTAAGATAACGTCTTATATATTAAATCTTCCTGGTATAATCAGGCAAACCTGGATAGTAATAATAATGACTATAACCAGCGTCTGACCATATTTTTATATGATATAAAATCCTGGCCAAACTTTTCCGCAAGGGCTTTTTCTTCATCAGGAATTTGAAATCTATTCATGTAGAAGACAAACAGGACAGGGAAAAATAGTAACGATAATAAATGCGTCAGGAAAGAGCCCCAGGCAATGATCAATAATAAAAATCCAAGATACATGGGGTTGCGAGAAATACGGTAGATGCCACTAATAACTAACGATGAAGCCTGCTGAGGTTTTGTCGGGTTAACCGTGGTTTTAGCGCTATGAAATGAAGCCACACCCATAATACAAATTAAAGCCCCTATGGTTGCAATAACAAAAGCAATTACATTACTGCCGGGAATGCTAAGGGTGAATTGCGGTAACTGCCAGGACAAGACTGACATGATAAGTATAAAAATACAGGTTAAGGCAAGGGGGGGTATTTTTAAATTCATTGAATTTCCTTTTCAAGAATGACTAAGCTCAGTTGAGAACAAAAGTGGAGCGCTACTTTTATAGAACAACTGGATGACTCGTTAGTTCTTATTATACCCAGCTATTAAAACTGGTATTATATTTTTTTATTTTCTACACACTTTAATTCTACCCAAAATGTGCTTCCTTCATTAGGCTTACTTATTACCCCCATTTTTCCATTCATTAATTCTACTAACTGTTTGCTTATAGTTAATCCAATTCCAATACCATCTATATGGCTATTTTCAGCGCCAAGCCTTTCAAAGGGCGTAAATAAGTTATCTAGCTGGTTTTTATCAAGACCTAAGCCTGTATCAACTATATTAATTCTAATAGTGTCAGATTTTTTGAGTACAACATTTACACTTACAGTACCATTCTTTATATTATATTTGATAGCATTTGAAATAAGGTTAAGAAAAACTTGTTTTAACCTGGTGTTGTCTGCATAAACACAATATCCAGTTGTTATGTATTCATCTATATTAATTCCTTTATCTTCAGCAAACGAGGTGAGCAATCTTATTGCCTCATTTAAGATATTATCTATTTCAACTTCTTCAGTCCTTACATTTAGATTTCCTGATTCTATCTGGGCCAAATCCAGAACTTCATTGATAAGTTCAAGAAGATGGTAGCTGGCATTAATTACCTCGTTGCAGTTTTCTTTTTGCGATCCTGTTTTTGCATCTAGTTTCAGTAATTGACTAAATCCAATAACAGCATGCAATGGTGTTCGTAGTTCATGACTCATTCGAGATAAAAATTCTGTCTTAGCATTGTTAGCCTTTATAGCTATTCCTTTTTCTTGTTCTAATTCAATTGTTCGCTCTTTGACCGCATGCGCCAGTTGTTTGGTTTCATTTTTATGCTTTGATATTTCAAAAATAAGGCCTATAAGACCTAAAATTGCAAGCGCTGTATAAATTAAAATAGTAAATGTCAGGTCATTTTTAGTGCTGGACAGAATGTTATCTAAGGGGATCTTGATATCAAGGATTCCCCGAATATCGCCTGGCTTCCAGTCGGTTTTTGGAGAATCGATATGAGAATTATGGCATGCAACGCAGCTTGGCCGCATTATGTCAGCTATTGCATAGCGCATAAATTTACTATTGTTTTCATTGATAATTTCAGAATATGGTTGAGTTTTGTTTTTTTCAATATATGCCCAGGCTTTTTTACTAAACTCGTCTGTTAAACCGCCTGTCTCTTTTCTCCATGGAAAAGGATAAGGACTGTATAAACTTACTTTTTCACCTTCCCCGATTTCAGCAATTTTATTTCCGAGGATGATAGTAAGGGTGGCTGGCAGTGGTATGGCATTTTTATTATGGAAATCATGAATTGCAGGTAGAGCATTTTTTTCTGCAATAGTAACTACCTTGGATGAATAAATTGTACGAAATGTACTGATAGCCTGACTATAAAGTTTTGCCATTTGTGTAGCAGAAGCTATTACAGCATTTTTCTTTATGGTTTTTGTATGCAAAATCATCGCTATTGAAATAAACGAAAATAATGTAAAGATAATAATAATAATTCGATAATTCATATTAAGCTAACTTGTTGATTAGAAGCTCTTTAAGGATGTTTATTATTTATAATATATCACCTTTAAGAGTTCCTTATTAGGATATTTAAGGCAATAAATAGCTTCAGGATAAATAGTTACTAATAAACTAAATAGAATAAGATATTAATGTTATTTAAAAACTCGCCTGTACGCATTTTAAAACACCGTAATCATATTGCCCTTCAAAGGCGTCGTATACGGGTTTTAAGCGGCCATCTTTATCTTCATTCATTTCAAGGGCGGCGGTTATTTCATCGTATTCACTGTCACTGAGCTGTAAGATTTCTTTTGCTTCTAGCAGGCCGACTTCAACGGCCTCGGCTATGTGACTATAGATAGTTGAAAGCTTTAAATCACGCTGGCTGGCAATCGTTTCAATGTCGATGCCCTCGTTGATTAGAGAGAGAGTTTCATTAATCGTGTCGCTAAGATTATTTTGTAACAGCTCGGGTAAAGGTAAAGAATGAATAATAGCTAAAAATCTTTCACCGTATTGTTCGAGTTTTTGTTCGCCGACACCGCTGATATAACGCAGGGCTTCAAGTGTCGTTGGACGTGTGCTGGCCATTTCCTCAAGTGTGCTGTCATGAAAGATAATATAAGGCGGGACACCTTTTTCATTGGCAATTTCCAGGCGGTGTTCACGTAGGCGTTCAAACAGGGCTTGATCCACACCGCGTAGCGAGGTATTGCGTTTGCCTTTATTCTTGTTTGAAGATGTTTCTTTATGTGGTTTACGTAACACAAGATCGATTTCGCCACGCAGTAAGGGGCGCGAGGTTTCAGCAAGTTTAACCGCGCCGTGTCCTTCAATATCGGTAACGAGGTAACCCAGCGCAATAAGTTGACGGAACAGGCTGCGCCATTCCTGTTCATGGGTGTCTTTGCCGATGCCATAGGTGCTGATGGTGTGATGTTCAAACTGTTTTATCCGCGCGTTTTCTTTACCGAGTAAAACATCGATGACATAGTTGACACCGAAACGTTGCCCGGTTTTATAGACGCAGGATAAGGCCTTTCTTGCGGCCTCGGTGGCATCCCAGGCTTCGGGCGGGTTAAGACAGGTATCACAATTACCACAGGGTTCTTTTAGCGGCTCGCTAAAATAAGCCAGGATAGACTGGCGCCGGCAATGGCGTTGCTCACACAAGGCCAGCATGGTTTCAAGCTTGTTGTGCAGGATACGTTTGAACTGTTCACTCGAATCATTGTTCTCGGCCATTTGCCGTAAGCTGATCACATCTTGCAAGCCGTATGACATCCAGGCATTGGCCGCTGCACCATCACGACCAGCACGCCCGGTTTCCTGGTAATAGGCTTCGATACTTTTGGGCAAACTTAAATGCGCAACAAAACGCACATCGGGTTTATCAATGCCCATACCAAAAGCGATGGTGGCAACAATAATAATATTGTCTTCGCGTAAAAAACGGCGTTGATTCTTCTGGCGCACCTCTGCCGATAAACCGGCATGATAGGGTAACGCGGTACGTCCCTGGTGTTGTAACCATTCAGCTGTTTTATCCACCTTGTTACGGGATAAACAGTAAACGATACCGGAGTCAGAGGGATGATTATTTTCTAAAAACGCCCACAAGCGATCACGGGCATTACTGCCTTCACTGATGGTGTAATTGATATTGGGGCGATCAAAACTATTGATAAAAATATTCGCCTGCTGAAGGTTCAATTGCTCGATAATTTCTTCGCGCGTACGTTGATCGGCGGTGGCGGTTAAGGCGATACGGGGTACGGCTGGAAAACGTTGATGCAAGATGCGCAGTTGTTGATATTCTTTACGGAAGTCATGCCCCCATTGCGAAACACAGTGCGCTTCATCTATTGCAAACAAGGCAATATGGCTACGTTCAAGTAAGGACAACATCCTGCTTGTCATTAAACGTTCGGGCGCAACATAAAGCAGGTCAATTTCAGCGTTAAGCAGTTGTTGCTCGGTTTGCTGTTGCGCTGTTTCATCCATGGATGAATTAAGAAACGCAGAACGTATACCGAGTTGCTGCAAGGCATCAACCTGGTCCTGCATTAACGCGATTAATGGGGAAATCACAATGCCGACGCCCTCGCGCAGCATCGCCGGGATCTGGTAACACAGGGATTTACCGCCACCGGTAGGCATCAAGACAAGGGCATCTTCACCGTTGAGTAATGCCTGGATAATATCGGACTGGTGATGACGAAAGGCATCATAGCCAAACGTATTTTGTAAGATTTGCTGGGCGTGCTTCATTCTGGATTAAAAATTAACTATAGGGGCTTTCATTAAATTGTTTCTGGATTTTCTCAATGTCATCAATGTTATTGAGTAATGCATCAACACATTCCTGGTCAAGTGTTTCACCTGCGAGTTGATTAAGGATTTGAATAGCTTTTTCATTACTCCATGCTTCTTTATAGGGACGTTTACTGGTTAGTGCATCAAATACATCTGCTACCGCGACAATGCGGGCTTCAAGGGGGATATCATCGCCTTTCATTCCGTCAGGATAGCCTGTTCCATCAATAGTCTCGTGATGGTACTCGGCGATATTACGTAGCATGTCAATGTGTTCAATGTTCTCAAGACCAAAATTACCGAGAAGATCATCAATCATGGTACGTCCAATACGTGGATGTTTTTGCATTATCTCTTTTTCAGATTGATTCAGTGAAGTCGGTTTGAACAGAATATGATCCGGTATCGCTATTTTCCCAATATCATGCAAGGGGGAAAACATGAAGAGATGTTCAATATAACTATCATCTAAATGGTATTTTTCTGCCAGTGCTATGGCTATTAAACGACTATATCGAGACATGCGATCAAGGTGACTGCCTGTTTCAGGGTCACGAACATGAGTAATCGTTTCTGTTGTTTTTACTGCCGCGGTTAAAGTTTGAATTGCCGATAGTTCATTAATAACCATTAATGAAATCATATGGCTATATATGTCTATTTGTCGTAAAACGTTTTCAGTGAAGACTTCTGTTTCATTAGAATTGAAAAATATAAAACCAATAAAATCTCCATTATTAAACATGGGCAAGGTGTAACTTGCGGCATAACCCTGGCGCCCAATTCTTTGGGTGTGTTCATGCTTGCCATTTTCAAAGGTGAGTAAATTGTTAACAACCCGGGGCATTCCTTTCTTTAGGATTTCTTTTAACGAGGGGGCATTATCAAGCAGGGTCTCGTAATGCTCTAAAGGACTATCGTCACCACTACTATGCAAATATGTTTTAAGTAGCCTGGTTTCAGGATCATAAATAGTAATCGCAATACGAACTATAAAAGGAAAAATTTCATTAATAGATTTATGGGTTGCAATTAACTTATCACGTAGTGGAGTATGTTTGTTGAGTTCTGCAAGCGTGTCATTATGTTTAGCCATACTTCACCAGTTAACAGGTAATGAACTATTAATTATAGCGAATATTAAACAGATCGTTTAAATATCTATTTATATTAATAGTTAATATAGCATTAAAAGTGAAGTATTATTGTTTTCCGTGCATTTGTTCAAAATGCTGTTGAAATCCTTCGGGACTTTCAAGTTTACCCTGGTAGATATAGGCGGCAATTTTTTCAGCTTCATCACGGCTCACTTTAACTTCAGGCATGACACCAAAGCGGCGAACAGCGCCCCGCATCATTGAATTATTTGCATCGCGTGTTTCTAGCCAGTCTGCGATTGCCATAACAAAAGAATCCTTGTCAGCGTAGGTGCCGATATAGTGCATTTTGACGGCAAAGACAGGCGGGGCAACACGTTTACTCATATCCATGCCATGTTTAACACCATGACATGAATCACAATGTTTTATGTAGAGTTGCTGGCCTTTGATATTTTCACTGCTAGCAGAAACATTTGAAATTGAAAGTAATGAGAGAATGGTTATAAATAAAAATTTTTTCATGGTTGTATTCCTGCAAGTTGAAACGGGTTTGGTTGTAATTGTATTAATTTAATTGTTTCAATTTAAATTGTATACCTGTCCGGTTACTTTTTAACGATGTTAATGCCATCTTTTTCAATATTGATAATATGTTTTTTATACAAGTTACTGATGGCTTTTTTAAAGGCTTTTTTACTTATGCCAAATAAATCAGAAATAACCGCGGGATCTGTTTTATCATGTATCGGTGCAAAATTACCTTGTTGCTTTAAATAATCCAGGATCAGTTTTTCATTTTTATCACGTGTTTCGCCGACACCTTCTGTGCTTAAATTTTGCAGGGTTAAATCTATTTTTCCATCAGGACGTATATACTTTATAAAACCCTCAATACTCTGGCCAAAGCTTAAACGCTGGTGCACTTCATTTTTATATAATACCCCCCAGTGACTATTGTTAATTATCGCTTT
Source organism: Gammaproteobacteria bacterium (assembly GCA_029880425.1). Classification (GTDB taxonomy): domain Bacteria; phylum Pseudomonadota; class Gammaproteobacteria; order UBA6429; family Thiohalophilaceae; genus JAGLTQ01. The sequence goes on along the minus strand of JAOUOK010000038.1, from coordinate 1,100 downwards.
GAAGCCAAGATCGGTACTGTTTGCAATTAGCAGGTGAACGGGTTGCCTTGCAGTAAAGTCATGGGTTTTTTCATCATCGAGGAACTTATCAATTTTAGATGAAGCCGTGATTCGGCCTTTTAGTTTATCCAGGTACAGGTAAACAATATAAGAACGGCCTATTTCCATGGGGCGGTGTTGCTCGCCAAAAGGCACGAACAGATCTTTGTCTAATCCCCAGTCTAAAAAGGCGCCTGTTTTATTGATATCAACAACAGGTAGATAAGCAAACTCACCGAGTTGCGCCCTGGGTTTTTGCGTGGTTGCGACCGGGCGTTCTTCAGAATCAAGGTAGAGAAATACCTCAATTTCATCACCTGGCTTGAGATCACGAGGTACATATTTTTTGGGTAACAACACTTCGTATAAATTATCTGCATCTAAATAAACACCAAAGTCGAGTTTTTTTACGGCTTTTAAGCGATAAGTTTTTCCAATGGTGATCATTTTTATCTCGATAGATGAAGAGGTTTATGCATGGGTGAATTATACTCTATTTATTCTTTTGCTTTATTATAAGTTTTGAGGTTAAGTTTAAATGTTTGAAAATCCTTCAATTGATGAAATAAAAGATATCCTGAAAAACAGTAAAACGATTGCCGTTGTAGGCTTATCACCAAAACCGAAGCGGCCGAGCCACAGTGTTTCACAGGCGATGCAGGGTTTTGGCTATAAAATTATTCCTGTACGTCCCGCCGTGGAGGAGGTGCTGGCTGAAAAAGCCTATCCCGATCTTGAGTCCATTCCAGGCTCATTGCGTTCACAAATTGACATGGTCAACGTCTTTCGTGCACCGGATAAACTGACCCCGATCATTGATGAATGTATCACACTTAAGATCCCGCTTATCTGGCTACAAGATGGTGTGATAAATGAGTTTGAAGCGGTACGGGCGAAAGACGCAGGGATTACGGTCGTTATGGATCGGTGTGTTTACCGTGACTATATACAGCTTTTATAATTTTTCTAACGTCACTCCCGCACATGTCCTTAGTGGGAATCCATCAATGACAAACTATCGCGTACGGCTTAAAATAAACCATGGAAATTGAATTTACAAA
>JAOUOK010000037.1 GCA_029880425.1 Gammaproteobacteria bacterium | reverse complement strand
TTCGCCATTCATGTTAAACAGCGGCCCACCAGAATTACCGGGATTAATGGCAACATCTGTCTGGATAAACGGCACATAACTTTCGCTCGGTAAATTACGGCCAATCGCACTAATCACACCAACCGAAACAGAGTGATCAAAACCAAAAGGTGAGCCAATGGCCATGACCCATGACCCAACTTTAAGATTTGATGATGATCCGATTTTAACCACGGGCAAATTATCAGCCTCGACTTTTAACAAGGCAATGTCACTGCGTGCATCTGAGCCAACAACTTTTGCTTTTAATTCACGACGATCTTTTAAACGCACGACAATTTCATCGGCATCTTTAATAACATGATGATTCGTCACCACGTAGCCATCAGAATCAATAATAAAACCCGAACCTAAAGAATCATTAGTTTGTCTTGTTTGCAGGTTAAAATGCTGTTCGTTTATTGAACTATTATTTTTCTGAAAATTTTGTTTTTCCAGATTTTGTTGCTCAAAGAAGTGACGAAATAAATCACCAAACGGGCCATTTTTTGGAAAACCCGGGATCTGTCCATGAGGACCATTTCGTTTTTGAATTTTTTGAGTGGTACTAATATTTACTACTGCATCACTGTACTCTTCAACTAAATGTGTAAAATCAGGTAACCCTGACATTTTTGCAGACACATTAAAACTTACGAATGCAATCAAAAAAAATCCTGCAACAGCAGTTACCTTTTTAAATACAGGTATCAACATAGTATTACTCTCTTTAAAATCTATAAATTAACAAGAACTGAAGAATTTGATTTTTTTAATATCACGGGCTGGTAATTTTCATTTTCTGCGATATCAATTGAAAATACTTTTACCTGCCGTAAACCCAGCAATAAACCCACCACCGCAAAAATAATAACAAGCAACTCACTATCCTGGAACTGAAGGTTCTCTGAAACAACCTGACCAACCAGTGAAAATATAAACAAAAATACCAGGGGCAACATATATGTCATCAACGCCCCTTTTAATAATGACTGTTCTTTTAAACCAATAACAACTTCATCACCAACCTGCGCATTGATATTGTTAATGGCTTTTATTTTTGACAACTTATTACCAATCACTTTTGATAACACCGATGTACCGCATCCCTTGTTTGCACTACACTGTCCACAAGCAGATTTTCTTTGTGTTTCAACCCAGGTTTGATTGTTTTCAATTGAAACAACGATGGCAGTTTCAGTAATCATAAGATAAATAATTAATGCTTAATATGTTCAACAGAATCAGCGATCATTTTAACCGTCGCATGAGGAACTTCACCAACAACCGTGACATGGTAATCCCCAACTTCACGGCCATACGCGTTCACGGCACCCATTGTAGAACCACCAGAAAGATTTTTGCTGGACTTCATTTTCTTTTCTACAAAAACAGAAACAGAAGAGAGTCCATCAGAAAACATAAAGTGTTCAACCGGCATGGCGCTCACTGTCATATTATGATGACGCTGTATGCCCGGAACAAAACCAACCGGTACTTTTGTTACCCGCCAGTTCATACTTTTATTGACGTTGTTTTTATCTTTAAAATCTTTAGCCTCGTACCAGGTAAACTTTTTAGTCTGGATTTTAGAAGATAAACGACTTTTATCAATTTCAGCTGGATAGTTAACCTGCATAAACATAAACAATTCAACAATATTCTGTTTTTCATCAAGCAAATGATCTTTTAATAACAGTCCTGTTTTTTCATCTACCCAGAGTGCGTGACCATAACGATATTTATCTTTTGGTTTTATAACCAGTTTTTTTGCTTTTTGCCCGGCAACAACAGCATCCTCACCAAAGTGAAAACTGTATGTTTTTAACAGTTGCTCAATTTTAAGGGGAAACATGGGTGGAAATTCAGCATCCGGTCGACTTTTATCAACCACCACTGACTTTTTATCCGGTAACACACAGGTCACCGTATCACCACTACGAATAACTTCACGTCCACTACCATCAAGAGAAATTAAACGCTCATATTCACCTGTTTTATCAACACTATGAATAATCTGCATCGAGGTCAAATCATTATTCTGACCGTATACAAAATTACCCTCGTAATTAATCATATGGGCAGCATGATGCATTTTCGCTAACCACTTTTCAATATCGGCCTGTGACTGGCCGGCCTGTAACGAAGAAGTGATTAAAAATAGTGTAAAAAATGAAACAAACTTATTTATCATTATTAACCTGTTTTGATGGGGCTGCAGGAACATAACCAACGATACGGGTATAAGGCATTACACCACTAACACGTACCGAGTTTGAAAACTCATTATGATTAACAAGGTAACCACTAAGCTTGGATTCCACCGCGACATCAAGTTTTTCACGCGTGGTGAAACTCACCTGTCTAATTTGACCTGTAGAGGCTAATTGTGATTTAACAGGCTGCTGATTTACCTGCGCAATCGCACCGCTCTCAGGTGTAGTAATTTGAGCTTGTTGTACACTTAAAACCGCAATGGTACCTACCGCTGCTGCAACAGCTAAACCGGCCGCCTGTTTCATGACAAAACGCGGGTTTAACCGTTTCCAGATGGGTGTCAGAATAACTGGCTCCGATTTTAATGATTCACGAACAGCAGCCGAAACATCTAAAGCAGGAAATTCTGATAACTGCCCTTTCATTGCATCACGCACTAAATGATATCGTTGCCACGTTTGCTGCATTTCTTCATCATTAGCGAGTTTATCCAACAATTTATCAGGGTCACGAAGTTCACCATCCATTAAGGTAGAGAGCTTGTCAGTTGTGTCTTTCATAATGTAAATCTCTTAAGTCAAACTTTAGATACGAGTATTAATTTTCATCCAGTAAAGGTTTAAGTTTTTCATCGACTGCTTCACGTGCCCTAAATATGCGAGACCTGACAGTCCCTATTGGACATGACATGGTTTCTGCTATTTCATCGTAACTTAAACCTTCAATTTCCCTTAGTGTTATTGCCATTTTTAAATCATCGGGCAATTCATCAATCGTTCTGAGAACAACTTCTGCAATTTCGTCCTTAAGTAAAACTCTTTCAGGTGAAGCCTGTTCATGTAAACCTTCTGACCCTGAAAACTGTTCAGCTTCTGACGCCTCAACATCATCACGAGGTGGACGTCTTCCCTGGGCAACGAGAAAATTCTTCGCCGTATTAATCGCAATACGGTAAACCCAGGTATAAAAAGCACTATCGCCTCGAAAAGTGGCCAATGCGCGATAAGCTTTGATAAATGTTTCCTGTGCCAGGTCCTGTACTTCATAGGGATCGCGGACAAAGCGGGATAAAATATTCATTACACGTTGCTGGTATTTTAACACCAGGATATCGAATGCTTTTTTATCACCTTTTTGAACGCGCTCAACCAGCGCCTGATCAATATTTCTTTCACCCATTCGGGTTGTTCCTTAGTCTTTAAATACTTTAAAGATTCCCGAACATCAAAGTAGACATTAAAAGCGGGATAGAGTTCATAGTAAACGAAGATTTTCTTCTTAAACGCAACGTCACTATAAAAATTCTTTACTGTATCTGTATTTATATTGTTTTTTTCGTGTTTTATTCAGTAAAATCAAAATACACCATCACTTTAACACCTTTCAATATAACGATATAGAGAATCGTATTTTTCATGCAACATAATACAGATATCCTGATTATTGGTGGTGGCGCAGCAGGTTTAAGCCTTGCCCTACGCATGGCAGACACTCATCATATATCATTGATTTCAAAGGGTATTTTAAGAGAAGGTTCAACACTGTATGCCCAGGGTGGTGTTGCCGCAGTACTTGACCCCAAAGACAGTATCAAGTCCCACGTTCAGGATACACTCGCTGCCGGTGCAAACCTGTGTAATGAAGAGGTTGTCCGCTTCACAGTCGAACACGGCGCTGAAAATATTGAATGGTTAATCGAGCAAGGTATCGAATTTACCCGTACCAGTAATAACAAGGAGTATCACCTCACCCGGGAAGGTGGACACAGCCAGCGAAGAATTATTCATGCCCAGGATGCCAGTGGCCGGGCGATTGAAACCACACTGGAACACCGGGTACGTACCCACCCCAATATTGAAATTTACGAACATCATAACGCGATTGATCTCATTACCTCGACAAAAATTGGACATGGTGACAATAATGCCTGTCTTGGTGCCTACATTCTTGATAGAAAATTTAACCGGGTAGAAGTCTTTCATGCGAAACACACGATTCTTGCTACCGGTGGCGCAAGTAAGGTGTACCTTTATACAACCAATCCCGATACATCAACTGGCGACGGCATTGCCATGGCCTGGCGTGCAGGCTGCCGGGTGGCCAATATGGAATTCAACCAGTTCCACCCGACCTGTCTTTATCACCCCGATGCGAAATCTTTCCTGATTACCGAAGCGGTACGTGGTGAAGGCGGTATTTTACGTTTACCTGATGGCACCCCGTTTATGAAAAAATTTGATAAGCGTGCTGAACTTGCTCCACGTGATATCGTTGCACGTGCTATCGATCATGAAATGAAACGCTTAGGGACAGAATGTGTTTACCTGGATATCAGCCATAAACCCGCAAAGTTTATTATTCGCATGTTCCCGACCATTTATCAAAAATGCCTGGAATTTGGCATTGATATCACTAAAGAACCTATACCAGTTGTACCTGCGGCACATTATACCTGTGGTGGTGTAATTACTGATATTAATGGTCTCACCGATGTAAAGCAGCTCTATGCGATTGGTGAAACGGCTTTCACCGGGCTCCACGGGGCAAACCGAATGGCGAGTAATTCAATACTCGAATGCCTGGTCTTTGCCCAGGCAGTAAGTAAACATATTTTAAAACAAGCTAAGCCCGGTGCAAATAATATCGAGCTACCGCTCTGGGATGAAAGCCGGGTAACTGACTCTGATGAAGAAGTGGTGGTAACCCATAACTGGGCTGAGTTACGTCGCTTTATGTGGGATTATGTTGGTATAGTGAGAACTGATAAACGCCTGCGTCGAGCGAAAAGCCGGGTTAACTTATTACTCAAAGAAATTGATGAATATTATGGTAACTTCCGGGTAACCAGTGATTTATTAGAGTTACGTAACCTTGCTGTTGTTGCCGATTTAATTATTCAGTCGGCTATCGATCGAAAAGAAAGTCGTGGCCTGCACTACACACTCAATCATCCACAATTAAAAGAGCATCCGGAAAATACAGTGCTCAGACCACGGGGATATACACATAAATAAATTAACAACTAGGTATTTATATTTCAAACTACCTCGTCAACTCCGTTCTTGCCTAAATTATCTAATAACCGTAACCGTACTCTTAATTGCCTTAATTCATCTTTATCTAGTGAATCCGGCATAAGTAAAAGATGAAACAATTTTTTTCTGCCAAAATCATTACTTACTTTAAAGTTCAACCAGGTAAGGTAATACGTTACGATGCATTCCCCATCCAGTTCTACATTCAAAAGAACTTTATTATTAACTTCTATTTTCCAATTATTATCATTACTTAAAAGTAAACGGGTTATATTATTGTACTGATGCTTTTTAAAGAAAAGGACAGTTACGATTATTAAAGAAGTAAGAAACACCAGTTGCAGAATTAAATTAAGGGAAGAAATAAAAATACTGACCGCAGCAAGGACAAAGACCATAACCATGTAAAAATTTATTAGCTTTGATTCTTTAATTTTCAGGTCCAGCGGCATCTCGTACTTGTTTTGCAACATCTGCAATATCCTTATCGCCAGGGACATCTTGTCCCATTAAATAATCCAGTAATATTTGATCCTGGCATTTCAATAATTGGTGAAACGCTTTTTTTGTTTTTAAAGGTAAATCTGAATAGCGTTTTTCTACAAATGATTGCAACATTAAATCCAGCTCAAGCATGCCCCGTCGACACTGCCAGTGTAGCCGGGCTTCTTCATGTTCCAGGTTACCTGTAAATAACATCGATTAAACCAGGTCCTTAACCATTAATTTTTTAATACTATGAATTGCTTCAGTTGGATTTAACCCTTTTGGACAAACATTGACACAATTCATTATCGAGTGACAACGAAACATTCGGTACGGCCCATCAAGTTCCTGTAAGCGTTCAGCTGTTGCCTGGTCACGACTATCGGCCAGGAATCGATACGCCTGTAATAAAGCGGCCGGCCCACGAAACTTATCAGGGTTCCACCAGAAAGAAGGACAAGATGTCGTGCAACAACCACATAAAATACATTCGTATAACCCATCCAGTTTTTCTCGCTGTTCAGGTGTCTGCCTGAACTCAACCTCGGGGACAGGATCGGTTACAGTAAGATAAGGTTTAACTGCCCGGTAATGGTGATAAAACTGTTCCATGTCGACCACGAGATCCCGAATGACCGGCATACTTGGAACAGGACGAACCTCGATCGGTTGTTTTAATTCAGAGCAGCGTATTTTACAGGCCAGTCCATTAGTACCATTAATGTTCACAGCATCGGAGCCACACACCCCCTCCCCACAAGAATGCCGGAAGGTAAAAGTCTCATCCTGTGCCTTAATGATTAACAAGGCATCACGCAACATCATATCATCGGTGACATTATCAATAACAAAGTCCTGCATATAGGGCTTTTGATCTTTTTCAGGGTTGTAGCGGTATATTTTAAATCGCATCATATAACCTGTTAGTACACGCGTGGTTTAGGTGGAAAGCTTTCGACGGATACCGGTTTTAAGGTCACGGGTTTATAGTCCATGCGATGACCATCTTTATAATATAGACTATGTTTTAACCAACTCACATCATCCCGCTCAGGATAATCAATACGTGAGTGTGCACCGCGGCTTTCCTGGCGTTCCAGTGCAGATTTAACCGTGGCTACGGCAAGATCTACCAGGTTTTCCAATTCTAATGCTTCGATTCTTGCAGTATTAAACACTTTACTATAATCAGAGATGCGAACATTCTTCATTCTGTTTTCAAGCGCTAACACTTTATCCAGGCCTTCTTTTAATACATCTTCTGTTCTGAATACACTGCAATAATCTTCCATAGTTTTCTGTAACTCTGCGCGTAAGCCACTTACCGTTTCACTACCATCACCTAAATCTTTTCCTTTATCCCAGCGCTGCAAATGTGTCAGTGCCTGCTCAAGGCTTTCATCATCAATTTGTCGATGATGACGATTGTTTTTTAAATATTTTTTAATGTCATTACCGGCAGCACGACCAAAGACAACAATATCTAAAAGTGAATTACCACCCAGACGATTTGCACCATGTACAGAGACACAGGCACATTCACCTACGGCATATAAACCGGGAATTGATTCTTCACCCTGATCAACCGGAACAACAACCTGTCCAAAGCGGTTAGTTGGAATTCCTCCCATCGTATAATGCGCGGTTGGAAAAACCGGGATAGGTTCTTCTGCCGGATCGATATGCAAAAAGGTCTTAGACATATCACAGATACCCGGCAAACGTGTATATAAAACATCCCTGCCAAGATGATCGAGCTTTAACATCACGTGATCAGCATTTCGACCACAACCCCGACCTTCTCTTACCTCGGTAGCAATAGCACGACTCACAACATCACGACTGGCTAAATCTTTTGCATGCGGTGCGTAACGCTCCATAAAACGTTCGCCATCTTTATTAACCAGGTAGCCCCCTTCACCGCGTGCACCTTCAGTTATTAACATACCTTTGCCCGCGATGCCGGTAGGATGAAACTGAAAGAACTCCATATCCTGCAAAGGAATACCTGCACGCAAGGCCATGGCTAAACCATCACCGGTATTAATATGTGCATTGGTATTGGTTCGGAAAAGTTGCCCTGCTCCACCGGTTGCCAACAGCGTGGTTTTTGCTTCAATCAATAACGGCTGACCCGTTTCTATCTCAAGCACCAGGGCACCAAGAATAAAGCCATCTTTATCTTTAACCAGGTCAACCGCAAAGTATTCATCAAAGAAATGGGTTTTTGCCCGGATATTTTGTTGATACAGGGTATGTAAAATAGCATGCCCTGTTCTGTCTGCAGCTGCACAGGTACGTGCAGCCTGTTCACCACCAAAATTTTGACTTTGGCCACCAAATGGACGTTGATAGATTTTTCCGCTATCCATACGGCTAAACGGTACACCCTGGTGTTCCAGTTCATACACCAGATGTGATGCTGCCCGACACATGTATTCGATCGCATCCTGATCACCGAGGTAATCGCTGCCTTTGACCGTATCGTACATATGCCAGTGCCAGTTATCAGGTAAAACATTGGCGAGTGCGGCATTCATGCCGCCTTGTGCTGCGACTGTATGAGAGCGGGTAGGAAATACTTTTGAAACTACCGCTACATGTGCATCATCTTCTGCAAGCTGTAATGCTGAACGCAAGCCACCACCACCAGCACCTATAACCAGCGTATCAAAACGACGACGTTCTAAATTTTCTATGCTCATACTTTTACCAGACCAATAACAATAAGTAACAGCCACGTTGCCATTGCTGTTAGTGCAAAAGCGAGCCCTGTTAACAAAACAAAACGCACGCTAGTTGGTTTAGCGTAATCAACTAATATATCACGCATACCAACCCAGGCATGAATTAAAACTGAAAGGTAAAATAATATCGTTAAGACAAGAACAACAGGCTGAGAAATAAGAGTATACCAACTGTTATAGGTAACCGGAGAATTAAAAATACACCACACAATTAATGATAAGAAATAAATTGCAATATAAATAGCAGTTAATCTTTGTAGTAACCAGGTACGCATACCTTGTGCTTGTAAACTCATAGTATCCATACCCCGCTAATTATCAGGGTCACAACAAGTGCAGCAAAAACAACAAATCGTGCCGACATACGAGCATTAGCCAGGGATACACCTATATTTTGATCAATTAATAAAAAACGAAAACCGGCAAATAAATGATGTACGAACGACCATAAAAAAAGAACTAAAATCAGTTTAACCCAGGGTAAAGAAAAAACGGTTAATGCTTGTTTAAAACCTGCTTCACTGGATAAGGAAAGTTGCAGAAGATATATACTAAACGGGATTGAAAGAAATAAAATTAAACCACTTATACGATGGTAAATCGAAGCAATACCTGTTATCGGTAATCGAATTTTAAATAAATTTAAATACTTTGGCCGTTTATCTATACTTTTCATACAAAGCCTAAGGTTATTGGTTTAAAAATTAGTCGTTTTCTAAACATGCTATTATTGAAGATTAGTTTATTTCAAGATCCACCGCCATGCGGTATAATTCAATACACACTTATCGTAAGTAAATATTATTTAATAGTAATACTAAT
>JAOUOK010000427.1 GCA_029880425.1 Gammaproteobacteria bacterium | reverse complement strand
ATTGATATTGATATTCAGGACGTCAGCAGATAACCGTTTGGCGGCCAGTTCAAAGGTGGTACGGGTGCGGGTGCTGGCTTCAAAAAATAAATTGGCAATGGTTTTACCCCTTAGAATAGGGACTTTTTTAACCGGTTGGTTTCCGACAGTAGTGAAATTTTCAGCGTGATCCAGAATATCGATAAGTAGTTGTTTTTTAAGGCCTTCAATGGTTAAAAAATGCCGGAGTTGGCCATCACTATGGAGTTGGATATCCTGTTGCTTCATTTGCCCTCCGTAATTGAAAGTTCCAAAGGCGCCTGGTCATTGTCACGGCTGAGTTTAATGTGTTCGTGAGGCTGTAAATTAATACGCTGGCCTGCAACATCCGCGGAAATAGGGAGTTCCCGTCCACTGCGTTCGACCAGAACGGCAAGGATGACTGAAGCAGGGCGGCCATAATCAAAAATTTCGTTAAGCGCGGCCCGAATGGTGCGGCCGGTATGAAGAACATCATCTACCAGGACAATATGCTGGTCATCAATATTAAAAGGCAGGTTTGATGGTTCCACCTGTGGATGCATACCGATACGGGTAAAGTCATCACGGTAAAAGGTAATATTTAAACTGCCGAGGGGTTGTTTAATATCCAGTGCCTTGTGCAGGTGATCGGCGACCCATAATCCACCGGTATGTATACCGATCATCACAGGGTTATCAATTTGTCTGGATTGCAGTAAAGAACGAAGATCGCTGGCAAGGGTGGTTAATAATGAGTCTGTTTTCGGGCACTCTGTCATGAGTGGTTAGTTACCTTGTTGTTGTGACATCCAGCTTTCCAGAATAAGTTGCGCCGCAATCATATCAATTTGTGACTTATCATGGAAATGAGATTGTGCAGATAATTGGTTTTCTGCTTCGTAAGAGGTTAATCGCTCATCCACCATCTCTACAGGCAGCTGGTATCGTCCGTTTAACTGGTTGGCAAAGCGGGTTGCGGCTTTTGTTACCTGTTGTTCAGTTCCATCCATATGAACGGGTAACCCGACAACCAGTAAGTCGGGTTGCCATTCTTTTAGTAAACGACTTATTGCTTCCCAGTCTGGCTTGTTATTTATGGCATTTATCGTTTTGAGAGGATTTACAGTACGGGTGACTTCTTGCCCAATGGCGATACCGATACGTTTCGTGCCAAAGTCAAACCCCATAATTGTGCGATGCTTGATTGTTTTGTCAGTTGAATCAGGCATGTCCGATTTCTGAAGACAGGTTTTGCAGGTTTACACCCAGTATCGCAGCTGCCTGGTTCCATTTTTCACTGGCAGCGGTATTAAAAATAATTTGTTCATCTGCTGGACCATTTAACCAGACGTTTTCTGATAATTCATCTTCCAGTTGTCCTTCACCCCAGCCAGCATAGCCCAGGATAATGATAAATTCTTTAGGCCCCATTCCGCTGGCAATGGCATCGATAATATCCAGGGACATGGTAAGACCAATATCTGGAGTAATGGGTAAGGTGTTTTCCCATTCACCAATATCACGATGAAGTACAAGGCCCCGATCAATTTCAACAGGCCCACCATAGTAAAGTGGAATAGTGGCTATATCCGGATCATCAATCGGGATATCAAGCTGGTCGCACATATTGGATAAATTAAGCGGGGAAGGCCGGTTAATAATTACACCCATATAACCATCATCATGATGTTCACAGAGGTAAGTAACAGTGTGAGAAAAGTTTGGATCCTGCAATGTGGGCATTGCAATTAAAAATTGGTTCGTCAGATCCAGGTTGGTTTCCATAGTGAAAGTATTATGGAGTTAGGGACACTTGGCAAGTTAGTTTACCGAAGTTGCAAGTGTACGATCATTGCTGAATGACCAGACTCGTGGAATGTGCAGAATATCGGTGTCTTTGAGAATATCTTTGGTTAAAGGGGGAAAGGGCGCGGCCAGGTTAACAATACGCAATGCGGCCTGGTCCAGTTCGCGGTGACCCGAAGAGCGTGAGATACGTGTCGAGTGGATGGTGCCATCTGGATTAATGGCGACATCTAATAACAGTTTTCCTGATATTTTTTTACGAATGGCGATATCGGGATAATTAATATTGCCGATACGTTCCACCTTTTGGCGCCAGGCATCCATATAGCTGGCAAAACGATACGCCTTGGCATTGGCACCATGCACCCAGGTATGTTTTGGCGTTTGCTGGTAGGCCTGTTTAAGCTGGTTGATTTCTGCACTCAGGCGGGCAATTTGCTGGCTACGTTCAAATAGTTGGGCCGCGGTAACGGATTTTGTATCAATTGGAGAATGTTCCTGCTGGGGGTTTGATAAGGTTTTATTTTTTGCCTTATCAACCGACATAATTTCCTGCTGTTGTTGTGACTTTTTAATGGGAGGTGTCACAGCTTGCTGAG
>JAOUOK010000425.1 GCA_029880425.1 Gammaproteobacteria bacterium | reverse complement strand
TGGCCATGGGTATGGGCTAACATGGGTTGTTCAGCCAGTTCAAATGCTATGTCCTTTAATGCAGTAATCAGTTTGTCGATAAGCGGTTGCATTACTTTATCACGCGCTTCGCGTAACATCAGTGCATGAGACAAGTTGTTAATGTCTTCCGAGGTACAGGCAAAATGAATGAACTCGTTAACCGCTTCAAGCTCTTTATTACCGGCAATTTTTTCTTTGAGTAGATATTCAACCGCTTTCACATCATGATTGGTAGTGCTTTCAATTTCTTTTACCCGAACGGCATCGGCTTCTGAGAAATTTTCAATAATGTCATTGAGCAATTTTTGCGCGTCTACAGAGAACTCAGGAACTTCAGCAATGGCTTTTTCAGCAGCTAAATGCTGTAACCAACGCACCTCAACCAGGACACGGTAACGGATTAAACCAAATTCACTGAAAATAGGGCGTAAATCAGCGGTTTTACTCCCGTAGCGGCCATCAACAGGTGAAATTGCCGTTAATTGACTTAAATCCATTGCTCTTCCTCAAACTATTCAAATTACAGAGATAAAATTTGCGTTAATTCTACCCGTAATTAGTCTGAAATGATATTGGGAGAAAGGCTGAAAATGAAGATTTATCAATAAAATCAGTGGCATATGAGATGAATTTAGTATTGATGTTATACCTGTTATTAGCTACCCTGAATTTACAGTCAATAACGATAATAATTAAAGAAAGGAGTTCTAAATGATTGTCACCAACCTAGAAGTTGTTCCGGGTAAACGCACAGTTAAACATTACGGCCTGGTACAGGGAAGCTCAGTTCGCGCCAAGCATGTCGGCCGTGACTTGATGGCGGGACTAAAGAATATCTTTGGTGGAGAATTAAAAGGCTATACCGAGCTGTTGCAAGAATCACGTGAAGAAGCCTGTAACCGCATGCTTGAGCAAGCCAAAGCGACGGGGGCAAATGCTGTCTTGAATGTTCGTTTCTCGACATCGAGTATTGCTGCCGGTGCGGCTGAATTATTTGCCTATGGAACCGCGGTCACCCTGGAGTAACCACTGTAAAAGGAGTTACTACAATGTACGATTTAATAATATTTATAGTACTGCTCGCGATGGGATACGGCTTTGGACGTTATGCTGAAAACAGGCATTACAAATCTATTCTAACACGCGAAAAAGAACTCAATAGCATTCCCGCTGTTGCAACAAAAATCCCCCCGCTGGGAAGTCAAAACTTAAATAGCCATCTCGTTGCTGGCAATGTTGTGATTTCCATTGATTACTTTAAACGCTTTATTGCCGGCTTACGTAATATCTTTGGTGGCAGGGTCACGTCTTATGAAACCTTACTTGACCGTGCCCGGCGTGAAGCAATATTAAGAATGAAGGAGGAAGCAAAAGAACTTAATGCAGAACTGGTTTTTAATATCAAGCTTGAAACTTCCAGCATCTTTAAAGGAAAAAGAAATTCGGTCGGATCAGTGGAAGTCCTGGCATATGGCACTGCACTTTATCCGTCATAATCATTTATGGAATATTCAAACCCGGAATTACCCGAAGGTATAAATACCAGTAAAGAGCACCCGCTAAAAGAATTTATCATTTTAACGGTCGGCTTGCTTGGCCTTATCTTTATCATCATTTCATCACTTATTGTTATCGTTGATAACTTCGCGGATAAAATTCCGTTTGAATTAGAAAGTGAACTACCTCTCTCAAGCATTATAAAATATGAGAATGCTGAACCCTTGCCGCCTTACCTTGATAAGGTCACACAAAAAGTATTAAAGAGCTTTGACTTGCCAAAAGAAATGAAGATTACCTTTCATTATGTTAACGATGATACCGTGAATGCTTTTGCCACCTTAGGTGGGCATATTGTTTTGTTTCGTGGCTTACTGGAAAAACTAAAATACGAAGAAGAGCTCGCCATGGTGATCGCACATGAAATTGCACACGTGAAATACCGCCACCCAATAATGAGTGCAAGTCATGGTATTGTGGTCGGTGTTGTCTTAACTGCACTTAGCGCTTCATCGGGAAATTCAATCGTCAATGATTTAATGGGAACGACTGGTACCGCAACATTAATGAAGTTTTCACGTGACTTCGAATACCAGGCGGATAAGGATGCGGTAAATAGCTTAATGAAACTATACGGCCATGCGGATGGTGCAATAGGACTGTTTAAAGTCTTTAAAGAAGTGAATGGGGACAAATTTAATATTGAGTTCCTGGCAACTCATCCATTAACAGAAAACCGTATTTCGCAAACCACAAAACTGGCAAACCAGGACATATCAAACAAGACCACTATGATTGCTTATCCGGATAAGTTTACCTCGTGGTTAAAAGAACAGGGTAAGAAAACTAAAGATAATTAAATGACTGCTACCGACCCAATGCAGACATTAAGTTTTTCC
>JAOUOK010000424.1 GCA_029880425.1 Gammaproteobacteria bacterium | reverse complement strand
AGATACCCAGTTTGACGCCTTTGATTGATATTGTTTTTTTGTTGCTGGTTTTTTTTATGTTGACCGCTCACTTTGTCAAAGATGAAGCTCTGGACATTAGCTTACCGGAAGCCGATTCAGCTTCAGAAATAGCAGATGAAGGCGCACTTGAGATTGTACTGGATAACCAGGGACATATATTGATTGATAAAAAACATGTCGATGCAACTGAACTAAATAAAGTATTACAACAACAGCTTCACGGACGTAAGAATAAACAGGTTATTTTACGCGGTGATCAGATTGCACAGTTGGGATTAACGGTGAGTGTTATGGATGCCGCCCGTAAAGCGGGAGCAACATCACTAGATATTGTTACCCGTAAACCCTGAATAAGAAAGAATATAGATGAACTTAAACGACCGACAAATTAATATAACAACTTTATTTTTATCATTACTGGTACATGTGGCATTGTTTGTGCAATTTTCCAATTCACCTTTTAATTCAGGCCAGGCGCAGGCACCGGTTTTTGATACGCGGATTTCACTGAATCTTTTACCGACGATAAAACAAACAGAGCCGGTTAAACCTGAGCCTGTTAAGCCTGAGAAGCAGGTTAAGAAAAAAATTGAAAAGAAAAAGAAGGTGGTCACACCACCTGCACATGAACAGGCTACAGCACCTGAAGTTAGTAAGGAAGTGCAACGTCAATATGATAATAAACGTATGAAAATACGTCAGAAATATTTCTCAACCTTATTAACACATATTGAAAGTTATAAGTTTTACCCGCGTAATGCGCGTCGCCGTGGTATTGAAGGTAGTATCCAGATTACATTTCGATTATTTGAAGACGGAAGTATTGCAGGGCTGGATGCAAACGGTGGCCCAACTATTTTAATGCGTGCGGCTAAAAACTCGGTTAGTGATGCCTTGCCTTTACCGAAATGCCCATCAGATGTGGCTTGTCCGATGCAAATCAGTTTTGCTATGCAGTTTAAACTAAATTCAGACATATAACGTATTCGTCTATGTGATTCACCTTCCTGCATGATCATGTACACAGTTGTCTGATAACAGACAGGTTATTAAATAATATAAGTTATTGATTTTTCATAATTCGTTGATTTTTAAACGTTAATTATTGTGGCAGGTTACTTGCTATATGGTGATGAATAAAAATTTAACATGTAACTAATGGGATTAAATTTATGAAGTATAAAAAAATTGTCTTAAGTGGTGTAACGTTACTGGGAACAGCGTTAATTTTTCCGGCTGCTGCAGAAGAAAATGAAATCAAGCTGGATGATATTTCAGTTATCGGAACACGTGAAGCTCAATCACTTAAAGAAACAGCATTAAGTATCGGTGTTTTAAAATCCGAAGATATTGAGAACACTAAACCTGCTCATCCATCAGAGATTATGGATAAAGTGCCAGGTGTGCATGTTAATGTTACCGGTGGTGAAGGACATATGACGGCTATACGTCAACCAATTACAACAGGAGCTGTGTATCTTTATCTTGAAGATGGTATTCCTACTCGTTCAACGGGCTTCTTTAATCACAATGCTTTATACGAAATTAATCTACCCCAATCTGAGCGTGTAGAAGTTTTAAAGGGACCTGGTTCAGCACTTTATGGTAGTGATGCGATTGGTGGTGTTATTAACGTAGAGACAAAGCCATCACCAGAAAAATCTGAAGCCGATGTTTCGTTAGAGATAGGTGAGTTTGGCTGGAATCGCTTGTTGATAGATAATGGTTCAGCATTTGATAATGAAGGTCTTCGTATTAATTTAAACCTGACGCATACAGATGGTTGGCGTGATGCGACTGAATATGACCGCCAAAGTGCAACAGTACGCTGGGATCGTAGTTTGGAAAGTGGTGCCAGCTTGAAAACAGTTTTATCTACTTCAGAAATCGATCAGCAAACAGCGGGCTCATCAAGGCTTTTGGAAGTGGATTATCTTAATGATCCAACTAAAAACTTAACTCCTATATCTTATCGTAAAGTTTCTGCATTTAGGTTATCAACGGCCTATGAAAAAGAAAGTAGCGATAGTTTATTAAGTATCACCCCTTATGTACGTTCAAACTCAATGGATATGTTACCAAACTGGTCGTTAAGCTATGACCCGGTAGTTTATGAAACAGAAAATGATTCAGCAGGTGTTTTATTTAAATACCGCAAGGATTATAATCCTATGCGGACACGTATGGTATTAGGTGTAGATGTTGATTACAGTCCGGGAAGTCGATATGAACAAAAAATTGATCGGACTAAGAATGCAGATGGTATTTATACATCATACACAATTAATTCATTGATATACTCGTATGATGCAACTTATTCAGCAGCTTCACCTTATGCACATGTGGAGTTTTCACCTTCAGATGACTGGCGTGTAACAGCAGGCTTACGTTATGACA
>JAOUOK010000423.1 GCA_029880425.1 Gammaproteobacteria bacterium | reverse complement strand
ACTATTATTGATGATATTTACCTGCAAATTGGTGACACGGTTAATTACATGGGGGTTAATGCCGGCAGCGAAACCTTCCAGCCTATTAACTGTATTTTTGATAATCACCAGTTTATTGGCCATGCTATTCTTACCATGCTGATACCTCATCATACAGGTGCGATTGTAGAGCATGGCTATACCAAGCCAAACACCACTATATTCGCGACATCGGCTACAGGAAATTGTATTAATAGTATAGATTGGCGCCCCGCATTTGAGGTATATAAAGAACTTGTAAAAATTCATTATGAAGTAGAAGTTAATGAAGAAAATTTCTATGAAAATGCTGTACATTTTCCCTTTGGGATTATGCGTATGGATGGTGAAATGTTAGTCCGAATACCCGTTGCCCTTAATGATGATGGTTCAATCTTCTGTGTTGGTGAAGTTCCTGAAAACTCTGTACTTACCCTGTTAAAAGCCGTTGCACCTGACTCATCGAAAACGATTGATACTATAGTTGGAAATATTAAAAAACAACCTGAAACAACAATACTGACATTTTATTGTGCAGGAAGACGCATGCATCTTGGTAACGCTTCATTATATGAACTGGCCCTGTTAACGAAAAAACTGAAGGAAAAGAATATTATCGGGGCACTTTCTCTTGGAGAAATTGGAGGTTCAAAACAAGGAGGCTACCCTTTGTTCCATAATGCTGCACTTGTAAATATTCCGTGGAAATGAAATGAATAACGCGCAAATATTACAGGTCTTGTATGAAATGGCGTTAGTTACAGGTAGTGAAACTCATGTTGAGCCATTAATCACTAAAACTCTTCAAAGATTACTGTATCACACAGCATTTCCATGTGGATTATTTTTATCTGGTATTAAGAAAAATGAGGGTGACGCTGATGCCTATGTAGAACAGGTAATTGGCTGTGGTGTGTTGAGAAAATATAAAGGTAGTCGGTTGATCTTGCCTGGGACGTTTTTAGATAGAGGAGCTAAGCAGTCAAATAATATTGAAAATATTTTCAAAGAAAAATTAAAATATAAAACAGCGCTTAGATTACCTGTTAGTGAATATGAACAGTTTATCCTGCTAAATATAAGCACTCATAACTTGCAGCTACCATTTGAACGTATATTTGAACCTGTGTTAACTAACTTTGGAAAGACGCTGTCATTATGCAGGGAGAATGAACGTTATACAAAACAGCTGGAGCAAGAAATAGAAAGACGTGATTTGTTAGAAACATCCTTAAGAGAAAGTGAAACTCGCTACAGAACAATTTTTGAATCAACTGTTGATGGTATTATTAATATAGATACCAGGGGAGTTATTGAGTCTGTAAATTCTGCCGTAGAAAAACTATTTGGTTACAAAAAAAGTGAGTTGATAGGGAAAAGTATCAGTATGCTTATGCCAGAACCCTATTCAAGTCAACACAATATTTTTATCAGTAAATTTAAGCAAACTGGACACTCCACAATTTTGGGTGTTGGGCGGGAACTTACTGCGCTTAAGAAAGATGGAACGGTTTTTCCTGTTGATATAGCTCTTGATGAAATGATTATTGATGATAAGCATATGTTTACCGGTATTATTCGGGATATCAGTGAGCGTAAAGAAGCTGAAAAAAATCTTGTAAGAGCTAAAGAAGATGCGGAATATGCAAATCTTGCCAAATCTACATTTCTGTCATCTATGAGTCATGAACTCCGTACTCCATTGAACGCTATTCTTGGTTTCTCTCAACTTATTGAACTGGATTCGAAAGAAGATTTTGCAAGCGAGTATGCTAAAGAGATTATAAAAGGTGGCGAGCTTTTATTAGCGTTAACAAATGATGTCCTTGACCTGTCAAAGATTGAGTCTGGTAATGTCGATTTATCTATTGAAAGTCTTTCTTTAAACAATATTCTTGGTGAAGTGCTTTCTTTAGTCCATCCTTTATCCAGTAAGCGTGATATAAAAATTAACAATAAAGTAAGTTCTTGTGATGATGTAGAAATTAATGTTGATGAAATACGGTTTAAGCAGGTTTTATTAAATGTTCTCTCTAATGCCATAAAATATAACCATCAAAATGGTATAGTTACCATTGAGTATGTGATTAATGATTCTATGCTTCACCTTTCTGTTGCGGACACCGGGAAAGGATTGACTCCCGAGCAGCAGGTAAACATTTTTGAGCCCTTTGAACGAGCTGGTGCAGAAAAGTCTAATATTGAAGGAACAGGGTTAGGATTGGTGATTACTAAAAATTTACTTGAGCATATGAACGGAAATATTACGGTTGAAAGTAAACCAGGAAAAGGAAGTTGTTTCTGTATTATCGTTCCCTTAGCCTGAACACGTATTGATGCTGAAGCCCCATATATTAAATCGCTATCTGGTATAGCATTCAATTTATTTGAGATAATATTG
>JAOUOK010000422.1 GCA_029880425.1 Gammaproteobacteria bacterium | reverse complement strand
TTATTACGTGCGCAGTGCCACGGGACAGATGGTGCCACTCTCAACCATGGTTAGCATGAAGCAAACCGTTGAACCCAGTGGGCGGACCCAGTTCCAGCAACTTAACTCGTTAACACTGCAAGGTGTCACTGCACCGACCGTGGCGCTGGGTGATGCACTGGAATACCTGACGAATGCCGCGCAACAAACATTACCTAAAGGCTATGGTTATGATTACCTCGGTGATTCACGCCAGTACGCAAAAGAAAGTGCTGCCCTGACCATTACCATGTTGATGTCGATCCTGGTGATTTACCTGGTACTGGCGGCGCAGTTTGAAAGCTGGCGAGACCCGGCCATCATTCTTGTTTCGGTACCGTTAGCCACGGCCGGTGCGCTGTTCTTTATCATGTTTAATATTAACGAGCTGTCGTTAAACATTTATACCAAGGTTGGGCTGATTACCCTGATCGGCGTGGTGGCGAAAAACGGTATCCTGATCGTGGAGTTTGCCAACAAGTTACAGATCCAGGAAAAGCTATCGAGGCGGGATGCAGTACAAAAAGCCGCGACCATTCGCTTGCGTCCTATCTTCATGACCTCCATCGCGCTGGTGGTCGCGATGTTCCCGTTACTTGTTGCCACGGGTGCCGGTGCGGTCAGTCGTTTTCATATTGGTTTAACCATTGCCGCGGGGTTAGGTATCGGGACTTTCTTTACCCTGTTTATCCTGCCCACGTTTTACGTGTTAATGGCAAGGGATCATCAGCATAGTGGAGAACAGGCTTAGGCAATTTTTGATCCTGTTTGTTTTCTAATTAACCAGAATAAACCAGGATCAGAGTAAAAACTCTTCACAATCTCGTGCTTACATTCATTAAATAGTTTTTACCCTGAGCCCAAATATTAAAAATTTTAACTCAGCGCTACACTTAGTTGCTGATGTTCATTTTGTTGCATTAAGCCAGATAACATATCTAATACCGAATCAAAAAATGGTTTGGGTGCATTCGCTTTAAACCCGCCCATAATAATGGTTCTTTCGAAAGGATTGAGTGCGGGCACAATATATTTGAACCACAGCATAATTTGTTCCGGCGTTAAGGCTGACATTATTTGTCCATGCTGCCCCATCAGGTCGGCATCTGTAAAATGTTCCCAGATAAGCGCGTTCATTTTACTTTCTTCCATCGCCATGTGTGCCAAATATTTTGATTGAAAGTTTGTAACGGCAGTATAAAACTGACTTGCCAAATTCGGAGCCGAGTCAGTCGTTATTGCATTCAAGCTTTGTTGTATTACATCAATATCTTTTTCTAACTGCTCATGTTCTGCCAGGTTTTCTGCCGTGCTACCTGGCACCTTACTTTCCAATGCAGGTAAAACAACGGTTTCTTCTGAATGTGCATGAAGAGCAAGCAAGGTAATGACTTCACCAGTCAGTGCTTTTAATGAATTTAACGATGACTGATCAGAACAATCCGTATTACCGGCGCTTTGTGATAATTGAGAAATAGCATTTCGCAGTCCTTTATGTGGAAATCCATATAGATTCATTCTTGGTTGGCTCATAATTTCATTCCCTTATTTTTTAAAAATTAAATTCAATCCGTTTACAACCCTGACCGCCAGATGTTTGGATTAGGATAAAAGATAGCCTTTACCTATTAGTAAATAAACGTGCATTTTGTTGATAGATTATTAACGTTATGCTAACAATTAAAAGATGGATAAGTTGACGCGTATTAAGGTATTTGTGAACGTGGTTGAAACGGGAAGTTTCACTGCGGCGAGTGAACGCATGGGACTTTCTCGAGCAGCAGTAAGCAAGTATGTTTCACAATTAGAGTCCAGCATCGGCGGTCGATTACTCAACCGAACAACCCGACGGGTAAGTACAACGGAATCGGGCCATATCTATTTTGAACGTTGTAAGGAAATTTTACACAACATAGAAGAAGCCGATGAGATGGTCTCGGGTTTAAGTGGACAACCGCAGGGAACATTACGGATTAGTGCACCCAGTGTTTTTGCCCAGCGCCATATTGCACCTTTAGTCAGTGATTTTACTAAAATGTATCCTGACGTTAAGGTCAATATCATGGTTAGCGATCGCTATGTCGATCTGGTTGATGAAGGTTACGATGTTGCGATACGCGTGGGTAATATGGAAAACTCAGATCTCATTGCCCAGTATATCACCCAGTGTCAGCATGTATTCATTGCCTCCCCGGACTATCTGAAAACAGCACCACAACTAACCACGCCGGCTGATCTGAAAAATCATTTAACAGTACTTTATTCATATACAGAAGGGGCAAAGTGGCCATTAATTAAAAATGGCAAAGATTACTCAGTTAAAATTTCGCCTGTCATGACATCAAATAATCCTGAGGTATTACTTGAAGCGGCGATTGCCGGTATGGGTATCAGTATCATGCCA
>JAOUOK010000421.1 GCA_029880425.1 Gammaproteobacteria bacterium | reverse complement strand
GTTGATGCCTGAGTCATATGCAATTAGGCATGATGGTTATTTAGCTAACTACCTGTCTACGGGAGTTAAAAAAATTATCGGAATTGGTCGTGAAGTTGTAGGTCAGCGGAAAGATGGTTCAACATTCCCCATGGATCTTGCTGTGAGTGAAATGGAATTTGATGGGCAACATATGTTTACTGGTATTGTGCGTGACATAACAGAGCGTAAACAGCTCGACAGCATGAAAGCTGAGTTCATTGCGACTGTAAGTCATGAATTACGCACACCACTCACGTCTATTCGTGGAGCCATCAATTTAGTACTCGGTAAAAATGGTGACCAGTTAAAAGATAAACCAAAACGTATGCTGGAAATGGCAGAGCGTAATAGTGAACGTTTGACATTGTTGATTAATGATATTCTTGACCTTGAGAAAATAGAGTCAGGAAGTCTCGCCTTTGAATTCAGAAAACAGGATCTTATTGCTTTGACAAAGCGAGCAATAGAAGACAATGAAGGTTATGCGCAAAAACACGGTGTCTACCTGGTATTAGACAGCTCTTTAAAACACGCCCAGGTTTTTGGTGATCAAAACCGGCTCTTACAAGTCTTTGCTAACCTAATTTCTAATGCTGTGAAGTTTTCACAAGTAGGCGACAACGTGGAAATTATTGTCGAAGAAGTAAACAATCGATACCGGGTGACAATTAAGGACCATGGTCCAGGAATTCCAGAAAATTTTCATGAACGCATTTTTCAACGCTTTGCCCAGGCCGATGCTTCTGATACCCGTCAAAAAGGTGGAACAGGACTAGGGTTAAGTATTACAAAGGCTATCATTGAGCGTCATGGCGGGGAGATTGGTTATAAAACGGTGCAGGGTAAAGGAACAAAATTTTATTTTGAAATTTCAAAAGAATTAGCAGCGAAACACCATGATGACAACTCTACAAACGGTCCACATGTTTTAATTTGTGAGGATGATGAAGATATTGCCAGGTTACTGGTTGAAATACTTAAACCTGAAGGTATCAACTGTGACATTGCCATTACGATCTATGATGCCCAGGCACTGTTACATAAAAATACTTATCAATTATTGTTACTTGACCTGCTCTTACCTGATGGC
Source organism: Gammaproteobacteria bacterium (assembly GCA_029880425.1). Taxonomy (GTDB): domain Bacteria; phylum Pseudomonadota; class Gammaproteobacteria; order UBA6429; family Thiohalophilaceae; genus JAGLTQ01. The sequence goes on along the minus strand of JAOUOK010000421.1, from coordinate 1,312 downwards.
AATGGACTGGAACTGATTGAGAAATTACGTAGCAACTCATCAACAGCGGAGCTGCCAGTGGTCGTGGTTTCTGTAAATGCTGAAGAAGGTCGCAAAGAACTCAACGGTGATGCAGTAACCGTGCTGGATTGGCTACATAAACCTCTTGATGAAAATCGTCTTTTAAATGTTGTTCATGATGCCTTGAAACAGAGTAAACAACCACGAATACTCCATATCGAAGATGATCCGGATATTGTCCATGTTGTACATGCCTTACTGGAAGACTCGGTAGTATTAGAGTCAGCTACCAGCATACAGGATGCACGAAAATTACTCGAAGAATCTGATTTTGATCTGGTTATTCTTGATCTGGAGCTTTCCGATGGCTCGGGTGAAGAATTACTGAATGATATAAAACGCAGTTGTCCGATTTTGATATTTTCAGCTTCAGCTCCGCCGAAAGAAATTACTAAAAGGGTAAGTGCTGCGCTAACCAAGTCGATGACTAACAATGATGAGTTATTGAAAACTATCAAAGATGCGTTAAGAAAAAAAACTGAAGGAGAAATGTCATGAGTGACCTGTTAAATGTTCTTTATATTGAAGATGAAGAAGATATCAGAGAAATGACAGAGTTTGCTCTTGAAGATGAAGGTTTTAATCTTGTGATGTGCGCTTCTGGCCAGGAGGCTTTAGACAAGGCACCGCTTCTAAAACCTGATTTTATTCTTCTTGATATGATGATGCCAGGAATGGATGGCATGACTACCGCGATAAAATTACGTGAAATGCCACATTTAGAAAACACGCCGGTTATTTTTATGACCGCAAAAGTGCAAAAAGCAGAACAGCAAAAATATAAGGACATAGGTGCGATTGGAGTTATCAGTAAACCATTTGATGCAATGAAACTCGCAGATAATATTAGAGAGATACTAGGTATTTCAAATGAAAAATAGAATCGAAGCCAAAAAAGAAAAGCATCAACTTCTCCGAGAAAAATTTATAAGTAAACTCGATCAACGTATAGCTGCAATCCGTGATCAGGTAAAAGTAGTATGTTCAAATGATGCCTCGCAACAAAGTTTGTGTGATTTACATTTACTGATACACAACCTGAATGGTTCTGCCGGAACATACGAAGTCAAGTCCATTTCCAGCGTGGCAAAAAAACTGGAACTTAAGCTGGCTGATTATGTTAAGCATAAGACTTTACCGGATCGAGAAGACTGGGATTTAATCGAATCAGTGGTAAAGCAACTGGAAGAATTAATTGATTCAGTTCAAGTTTCGGATGCTGTAACACTTATATCCCCTGAGCTTGATAACC
>JAOUOK010000420.1 GCA_029880425.1 Gammaproteobacteria bacterium | reverse complement strand
TGTGTGCGGGCTGAAGATATCAATTTTATGGCCAAGTATGGCAGAGGTTTAATTTGTTTAACCTTAACTAAAGAGCGCTGTGAACAATTAAAATTACCATTGATGGTAGAAGATAATAATGAAGTTTATTCAACAAACTTTACAGTCAGCATCGAAGCTTCAAGCGGGGTAACAACAGGTATTTCAGCTGCAGACAGGGCGGTTACTGTGCAGGCTGCAGTTGCAAAAGATGCGACTGCTGCAAGTATTGTGCAACCGGGTCATATATTTCCATTAATGGCTCAACCGGGTGGTGTCTTAACACGTGCCGGCCATACTGAAGCGGGCTGTGATATTGCGCGCCTTGCGGGCAGGGAAGCGGCTTCTGTTATTGTTGAGATTCTTAATGAAGATGGCAGTATGGCGCGTCGTCCAGAGCTTGAAGTTTTTGCCGCCGAACATGATTTAAAAATTGGTACGATTGCAGATTTAATCGAATACCGTATGCGTAATGAAAAAACAGTTGAGCGTGCAGCATATTGTCATATGCCGACCGAGGCCGGTGACTTTAAACTCCATGCTTACCGTAACATTATAGATGGACAGGTTCATTTAGCCCTGGTCAAAGGTGAACCTGAGCCTGAAAAGCCGACCATGGTTCGGGTACATGTTGAAAATACCATGTGTGATATTTTTGGCAGTAATCGTCAGGATTGTGGCTGGCCATTGCGTGATGTAATGAAGCGTATCTCTGATGAAGGCGAGGGCGTGGTGATTATTTTACGCCTTGCCGAAGAATCGAATATGCTGGTAAATATGATTAAACATTATGATATGCATGATAAAGGTGAAGCGCATCATGCGAGCGGTGAAGATAAAGATGATCTGCGTACCTATGGTGTAGGTGCGCAAATATTGACAGACCTGGGTGTACGCAAGATGCGTGTCATGAGTGCGCCTAAGAAAATGCATGCACTGTCGGGTTTTGGCTTAGAAGTAACAGAATATGTTTATGACGAGAATTCCTGACGTCTAATCTGGCGGCGTTTACCCTCAATGGGTGCTTGGATATGTTAGTGAAAACGTCAGAAATTTTTAGCTGTAATAGAATAATTTTTAATAGGTAAAAAAGATGAATAATATTAAAAAGATTGAAGGTGATTTAGTTGTTAAGGGAGCGCGTTTTGGTATCGTCATTACTCGCTGGAACAGTTTTGTTGTTGAGAATTTATTAGAAGGTGCACTTGATACCTTAAAACGCCATGGTGCTGAAGAAAGTAATATTGAGGTTGTATATGTGCCCGGCGCGTTTGAAATTCCATTAGCCGTTAAAAAAATGGCAGCCAGCAAAAATTACGACGCCGTGATCACATTAGGTGCAGTGATTCGTGGCGGTACACCGCATTTTGAATATGTTGCCGGTGAATGTGTTAAGGGAATGGCATCAAGCATGATGCAATATGAAATTCCGGTTGCATTCGGTGTGCTTACTGTTGATACAATTGAGCAGGCCATTGAACGTGCCGGGACAAAAGCAGGAAACAAAGGTGAAGAAGCTGCCTTGTCTGCTGTTGAAATGGTTAACTTGTTACGCAACATCACTTAAGGCGGAGTAATTAGTGTCAATTACCAGTGATCGTAGTCGGGCCCGACGTTATGCAGTTCAGGCATTATATGAATGGCAGGTGTCCGGTAATTCGCCTAAAGATATTGAGCAACAATTTTTAATTGAACATCAAACACGTAAATTTGATCGTCCTTACTTCCATGAGTTACTTAATGGCGTAGCAACAGAAGTAGAACAGCTCGACGCGGAAATTTCTCCATTATCTGATCGACCTTTTGATGAGGTTGATATTGTTGAAAAGGCGATATTGCGTTTAGGCTGTTTTGAATTAAAAAACCGAATAGATATTCCTTACCGTGTTGTTATTAATGAAGCGATTGAATTAACCAAAACATTTGGTGCAGATAAAGCACATAAATTTGTTAATGGCACCATGGATAAACTTGCTGAATCATTACGCAAAATCGAGGTGGCCGCCAAAAAAGGCGGTTAAAAAATCAATGCCGTCTGAGTTTGATATCATCCGGCAATACTTCATGCTCAACGACGTGCGGGATGATGTTGTCCTTGGTATCGGTGATGACGCGGCAATTTTATCTGTTCCAGAACATCACCAGTTAATCCAGTCAGTGGATACCCTAGTCTCAGGTATTCACTTCCCCGTAGAAACGTCTGCTTCTGATATTGCTTATAAAGCATTAGCGGTTAACCTAAGTGACATGGCTGCAATGGGCGCGGAACCCGCCTGGTTTACCCTCGCATTAACTTTGCCGGACGATAATGAAAGCTGGTTAAAAGCATTTAGCGAGAGTTTATTTTTACTGGCAAAAAAATATAATGTACAGCTTGTTGGTGGTGATACCACGAATGGCCCGCTCTGTATTTCA